>CAKZYH010000080.1 GCA_937884725.1 uncultured Paracoccaceae bacterium | reverse complement strand
TTGAACAGTTTCTGGAGATGATGGCCGTGGAGCGGGGCGCGTCAGCCCATACGCTGGCGGCCTACCGCAACGATCTGGACCAGTTTGCGCGCCACTGCGCCGCTGAGGGCTTGGCCATGGAGGCCGCTGGCGAGACGGAGGTTCGCGCGTTTGTGGCGGCGATGGCGAGCGCGGGGGCGGCCCGGACCACGCAAAACCGGCGGTTATCGGCCGTGCGGCGGTACTTTGCGTTCTTATGTGCCGAAGGGGTGCGCGAGGACGATCCGGGCGCGCAAGTCCGCGGCGCCAAAGCCCATCGCGCGCTGCCGAACGTTTTAGAGGCCGACGCGGTGGATCGTCTGTTTGTCCATGCGGAAGCTGAGGCCGAAGCCGGTCGGCCGAACGCAGTGCGGATGCTGACACTGATTGAACTCATCTATGCGTGCGGGCTGCGCGTGTCGGAAGCGATTGCGCTCAGCGACCGCGCTGTTGGCGCCGGCGACGCGCCGCTGCGCGTTTTGGGCAAGGGGGGGCGGGAGCGCATGTTGCCGCTCACCGAACGCGCCCGCGCCGCGACCACCCGATGGCGGGCCGCTCGCGGGCCTTCACCGCGCTTTCTCTTTCCCGCCGCGTCGCGCTCTGGCCACCTCACGCGCCAAGCCTTTGCGCGGGACCTCAAGACGTTAGCAGTGGGGGCGGGCTTGCCCGCAACGCTCTCGCCGCACGGGCTGCGCCATGCGTTTGCGACCCACCTTGTCCAGCGCGGTGCTGACCTTCGTGTGGTGCAAGCTCTGCTCGGCCATCAGGACATCAGCACGACCGAAGTCTACACCCACGTGGGCAACACGCACTTGGCCGCCGTTGTCAGCGACTGCCACCCATTATCAACGGCGCCTTGACACGGTAACGAGACAACCGACTTCTGCTGAAGCCAGTTCGGACCAACCCATGCGCACCTTTTTAGAGTTTGAGAAGCCCGTCGCCGACGTGATCGGCAAGATCGAAGAGCTGCGCAATGTGGGCGATGCGGTGGATGCGGCGGATGAAATCGCCAAGCTTGAAGACAAGGCCGAGAAGGCGCTGGCGGATGTCTACTCGAAGCTGAACGCCTGGCAGAAGACGGAGGTGGCACGGCATCCGGACCGGCCACACACTGCTCATTATATTGACCGCTTGGTCACCGACTTTATGCCGCTCGCCGGGGATCGTTCCTTCGGCGAAGATGCTGCCGTCATTGCCGGCGTGGGCCGGTGGGGCGAGCGGTCGGTGGCCGTTATCGGCACCGAGCGCGGCAACGACACAGAAAGTCGCATCAAGCGCAATTTCGGCATGGCGCGCCCGGAAGGATACCGCAAAGCCAAGCGCGTGATGCAGATGGCCGAGCGCTTCCGGCTCCCCGTGGTAACGCTGATTGACACTGCGGGCGCCTATCCCGGGATCGGTGCGGAGGAGCGGGGGCAAGCTGAGGCGATTGCCCGATCGACCGAACAAGCGCTCATGCTGACCGTACCGTCCGTGGCGGTGGTGATCGGTGAGGGGGGCTCCGGCGGCGCGTTGGCGCTCGCCACGGCCAACCGGGTTCTGATGCTGGAACATGCCATCTATTCCGTGATCTCGCCCGAGGGTGCGGCCAGCATCTTGTGGCGGGACTCCGCGCGCGCACAGGATGCGGCATCGGCCATGCGCATCACGGCTCAGGATCTGGCCAAGCTTGGTGTCATCGATGAGATTGTGCCGGAGCCGCTGGGCGGCGCACACCGTGCGGCGGAGGCGGCCATTGATGCGGTGGGCGCATCGGTGACCAGCGCGCTCGATCAACTGGCCGCCCACGCGCCCGATGCGCTGAAAGCCGCGCGTGCTGAGCGTTTTCTGGCCATTGGACGGACTTTAGAGCTCTAACGCTTACCTCACGGATGTTTGAGACACGTCCTGTTAGCGTTACTTTCAAGTCACGCTGGACTTATCCACCGCTTCTAGCTGGGCTGAGGAAGGCGTTGACGATTTGTAAACGGCCTCAACCCAGGTTAGTTGCTCAGATGTGACGGATGGGTGATGCGTCCCGTAACGAGCCATTTGGGTATGACGCCATGGGCATGACAACGACACGCGGTCCGGTACGACGTAGGCGGATGGGCCTTGCTGCGGCATTGACCGCCGCATTGCTAGCGTCCGCCTGTCAGGTGAGCGACTTTGCGGACGGCGGCGCGCACCTCAAGCCCATCCCGGCTTCGTTGGAGCGGAAGATCAGCCGTAAGGACATGACGGTGCGCTCACCGATCATGATCCGTATCTTCAAGGAAGAGGCTGCGCTTGAGGTTTGGAAGCGCAATAAATCAGGCCAGTTCGCGCTTCTGAAAGAGTATGAAATCTGCGCGTGGTCTGGCGAGTTGGGTCCGAAGATCAAAGAGGGTGACCGTCAAGCGCCTGAGGGTTTTTACAACGTCAACCCGGGCCTGATGAACCCGAACTCTGCCTATCACCTCGCGTTCAACATTGGCTTTCCCAACCAGTTTGACCGCTCGCTGAACCGCACCGGTTCCCACCTTATGGTGCATGGCGACTGCTCGTCCCGCGGCTGCTACGCCATGGAAGACGACCAGATCGAAGAGATCTATGCGCTGGCACGCGATGCGTTCCGGGGTGGGCAGGGCGCATTTCAAATTCAGGCCTTCCCCTTCCGCATGACGGCGGAGAACCTGGCGCGGCACCGCGACAGCGAGCACTACGACTTCTGGAAGATGCTGAAGGTGGGCTACGACCACTTTGAGGTGACCAAGCAGCCGCCTCGCGTCAGCGTCTGCGGCCAGGAGTACAAGTTCAACGTTGCCGATACGACCGGGTTCGATCCGCAGCGCGCTTGCCCGGCGTACCAAGTCCGGCCCGACGTTGAGCAGCTGGTGGCCGAGAAAGTGGCTGAGGATAACGCTGCCATCGATCTGCAGGTGGCGCGCATCCAGAAGCGTGAAGAGCGTCAGGACCGTTGGGCAGAGCGTGAGAAGGCGATTGCGTCCTTCTTCAACACCTCCCGCGGCGTTTCGAGCGATGACAGCGCCGCAGAAGAGACGAGCGAGCGCATAGTTGCGGCGGGTTTGACGCCTGTGCCGCGTCGCGCTCCTTCCGGCGCTCGCCCGGCTGTCGCGGTCGCTTCGGCGCCGCAGCCGTCCAGCGTCTCAGCTTTTGCCCCGACCCAAGTGGATGAGGACACCAACTCCCTCGCGTCGCGCTTTGGCCGCTTGTTTGGCAACAGGGACTCTGCGCCGGAACCCGAAGCCGTGGTTGCGGCGGCCCCGCAACCTTCTGCGGCGGCCGCGCAAGCTGAACAAGCTCAGCCCGTTGCGTCCATTGCTGCCGCTGAAGCTGCCCCGGTTCCTGACGAGGAAGAGGGCGGTTTCGTCTCCAACGTGACAAAGTCCAGCAAGGGGTTGTTCCGCCGCGTCGGGTCGATCTTCAACTGACCTGTGTGCGGCATAGCTAACTGCGCGATTAATCCTTCACCCTACGAGCCGCTGTGACGGCGGCCCCGTCGACGTTGGGCGCGTGAACAGCGCCCCACCTGTCGGCGAACCCTCAGGCGTTGCGCCGGCCGACCTCCTCGACATAGGCGATCATGTCGTCGGCGGTGGATAAATCCGCATAGCG
This sequence comes from uncultured Paracoccaceae bacterium, assembly GCA_937884725.1. Classification (GTDB taxonomy): domain Bacteria; phylum Pseudomonadota; class Alphaproteobacteria; order Rhizobiales; family Amorphaceae; genus Acuticoccus. The sequence continues at coordinate 16,823 of CAKZYH010000080.1, read as the reverse complement.
ACGGGATATGTCGCGCAGATTCTGGTGGTGCGGGTCTTCCTCGTGATCGCCGACGCAGTCTTCCGGGACGATGGTGCGGAAGCCCCACTGGAAAGAATCGATGGAGGAAGCGCGGATGCAGCCGGACGTGATGCACCCCGTCACAATCACCGTATCGACCCGCTCCTTAACGAAGAAGGGCACCACTGGCGTTTGAAAGAAGATCGATGGCCCCGTCTTGCACACCACCACGTCATAGGAAGGGTCGTAGATTTTGGGGTCGAGCTCGGTCGATGGGTGCCCGTGGATGAACTCTTCCTTGACCATGCCGACTTTCCAGTAGGGCATGTCGCGCTCGGATTTGTAGGCGGTGTAGCAGTTGGCGACGGGGATATTGTAGCGCCGCGCAACCTCCAAGAGACGCGCGGTGTTTTCGACCGCCCGCATGACAAGCGGGGCACCGCCGAGGGCGTACTGGTCTTCGGTAAAGCCCTTCTGGAAGTCGATGACGACGATGCCCGGGCGCTGCCCAAGGCCCACCTCGACGGTCCCGTAGCTGCGTTCGGTGTAGTCAGGCTGCGTCTCGCTCACGGGACTCTCCTTGTAGCTGCGCTTCATACTCTCTCGCCAAGCGGCTAGGGCCGCCCCTCTCGCCAAGCGGCCAGGGCCGCCTTTTTCGCCAGGAGGCTAGGGCCGCCTCTCTCGCAAAAGGGCTAGGGCCGCTCGGCGGCGCGGACGAGGCGGCCTCGCGGGGATGCAGGAACCTTGCCGAGTAATGGCAGGTGCGGCTCGCGGTGTTTCTCCGGCCTCGTCCGAGGATATCGGAGGGTCGGCGGGGGGCGTGTCCGCCTCTGATCAGTTGGCCGGCGCGCTGGTGTGTGGGGCAAGCCCTTCAGCGAGCGGTTTGAGATGATGCTCGTAGCGCCGCCACGTTTGCGACCCCCCAGTTATGAAGCCCTGGCGCACTTGCGGGCCGCTGGCGGTGGCGACAATTTGCGGTGCGGCGCCGGGGCGCAAACACTGCGGCTCCAGTGACAACCCGCAGTGCTCGAGAAGCTGGGTCATCGTCGTTTCGGGCTGTGTTAGCAGCGCCTCATGGTCGAGGCGGACGATCCGGCCCGGCATAAGATCCTGCCAGAACGCCATCAGGTCCACGTGCTGCCGGAAGTAGTGGGCGATGTCGCTTTGGTCGTACGCCCAGTTATGACCGCCACCAGAGAAATAGTAGCTGAAAACAGACCACGCCGTCGCCATGGGGTCGCGCTTGGTCTGGACGAATTTGGCTTCCGGGAAGGCGGCCGCGAGAGGTCCGAGCCGGCGGAAGTTGTAAAGGTGCTTGTCCACCACCACAGGCGCGCTGGTTTGAAACTCGGCGATGGCGTCCCGGTAGCGCCGCCGCACCTGGCCGAGCAGGGGCTGATCAACCGGCTCGCCCTTACGCAGCGCGTCCACCAGCGGCTCCAGGGCGACTTCCGCAGCGTTGGCTTCGCCGACGCCTTCCACTTGGCTGTGCGCGGCGAGGAGGTTTTCGCCGAGCGATGAGCCGGAGCGTGGCATACCGACCATGAAGACAGGTGTTGGGCCGTCGTCGCACTCGCCTTGCCAGGACGGAAGTGCGCCGCTGGCGAACGGCTGGCGGATGGCGTCGAAGGCTCGCTCCAACAGGGCTGGGTTATAGGGCTCACGCGCTCGCCGGAGGGCGTTGCCCTTGGCGAAATGCTCGAAGGCGCGGTCATACTCGCCAAGGTCATCAAGCGCTTTCCCTAGGCCAAAGTGGAGGTTCATGCCCTCCAAGCCGGCCGCCAGCATGCGCTCCATTTCGGTGACGTTGCCCTTTTGCGTTTCGCCCTTTGTCCAGAGGACCAGGTTGACCCGTGCAGCGACTTGGTTGGGGTTAAGCCCGGTTGCGGTCTGAAATGCGCTGCGAGCCTGATCGGCGTCGCCCAAATCACCGAGCGTCAGTCCAAGGCTATTCCAGAGGCTGGCACTTCTGGGATGGGCAGCGAGTGCCTTCCGCAGGACCGGCAATGCCTGGCTGTGGCGGCGGGCGCGTCGGAAGCTCTCGGCCAGCGCCAGCAGCGGCGGCAGCTTATCGGTGGAAAGGTCCACGGCGCGTGTGTGATCGGCGATGGCCTGGGTGTGGGCTCCTCTCATGCTCAGCACGGTGCCGCGCTCCAAAAGCGCGCTCGGATCATCGGGGGCGTGGCCGACAGCGGTTTCAAAGACGGCGAGCGCCTCCCGTTCGCGGCGCTCGCTGACCAGTAACCGGCCCAGCTCCAGGGCGTACGGTGTGTGGCTGGGGTCGATGTTGAGACCTTCCAACAGGTGGGCCCGCGCGGCGGCATGATCGCCCTCGGTGGCGAGGGCCTTTGCCAGTCTCACCCGGGCATCGGCAAACGTTGGATGGGCCGCCACAGCGTTGCGGAAGGCTGCGATGGCGGCGTGTCTTTGCCCCAAGTTCTGGTGGATCACCCCCAGTGTATGGTGCGTCAACGGATATTGGCTGAGCGGGGCAGCCAGCGGCGCGGCCTTGCTGAGAGCTGCTTTGAACTCTCCGTTGCGGGCGAGCGTGGCTGCCTTTGCCAGCTCCTTTAGGAGCGGCTTGGTCTTCGCGCTGGGCGTGATCGAGGGGGGTGCCCGCAGGGCAGCGATACCCGCAGCTGCGCGGTGATTGGCTGGATGATCGGTGAGAATGGCGCGGTAAATCTGCTGTGCCGCGAGCACATCGCCGCGCTTGGCCAGGCGCTTGGCGTTCGACAAATTTCGATCCAGCGATCCGGTGGCACCCACAGCGTCATTCGCTCCCGCAGCTTCACGGAACGATGGGTGACGGGGCTGTTCTGAAGCTGATTTTTGCCCGCTGACAGACCAGGTTGTCTGCCCGCTTTAGTGGATGAGCGAGCCGCCGTTCACATCGACCTCTGAACCCGTGACGTAGGCCGACAGATCGGACGCGAGAAAGAGGCAGCAGCCGGCGACGTCTGACGCTTCGCCGGCGCGGCCCATGGGGATGCCAGCCAAAATCCCGTCCATCATGTCAGGGGTGAGCTTACCGGCCGTAATATCTGTGGCGATGAAGCCGGGGCAGACCGCGTTCACGCGCACGCCAGCGGGAGCCAATTCGCGCGCCATCGCCTTGGTGAGGCCCAGAATACCTGCCTTGGCGGCGGAGTAGTGCGGTCCGCCGAAAATGCCGCCGCCGCGTTGAGCCGACACGGACGAGATGTTCACGATGGCGCCGCTGCCGCGCTCTCGCATCGCCGGGATGAGCGCTTGGCTCATGTAGAGCGTGCCGCGCAGGTTGACGTCCAGCACCGCGTCGTAGTTGCCGGGCGCGATGTCCATGATCCTGAGCGGCTGGGTGATGCCGGCGTTGTTGACCAGGATGTCGACCGGCCCGAGCCTCTCGGTCACAGCGGCGACCGCAGCCTCGCAAGCGGCCTTAGAAGTCACGTCGCAGGCGACGCCGATGTGGCCCTCGCCAAGGTCTGCGGCGGCGGCGCTGGCAGCATCGGCCGACAGATCGAGGATCGCGACATTGGCGCCGTGTTCGGCGAACAGGCGCGCGGTGGCTTTCCCGAGGCCGCGCGCAGAGGCGGCTCCGGTGACGATGGCAATTTTGTCTTTGAGAAGCATCACAGCCAACCCTTCACGGCCGCCGTCACGCCCGCGACCGAGATTCCGTACTGGTTATGCAGCGTGGGGAGGGCGCCAGCGTCCAAAAATTCGTCGGGCAGGCCCACCTGGCGGAACGGGACGTGGACGCCGGCGCGCATGAGCGTTGCGGCCACCGCTTCGCCAAGACCGCCGACGACGGTGTGGTTTTCCGCCGTCACCACCAATCGGCCGCCTTTGCTGGCCTCTGCGACGATGGTCTCAGTGTCGAGCGGTTTGATCGTCGGGACGTGGAGGACGGCCGCATCGACTCCGTCTTTGGCGAGCGCCTCCGCAGCGTCGAGCGTGCGCATGGTCATAAAGCCAGTCGAGACAAACAGAACGTCTTTGCCGTCTCGGATGAGCTTCGCCTTGCCCACCTCGAACTGGTAGCCGTAGCGCGACAGCACGTCCGGCACCTTGCCGCGCAGAAGGCGCATGTAGACAGGGCCGGGGTGGGCGGCGATGGCAGGCACGGCCTGGGCAATCTCCGTCGCGTCGCACGGATCGATGATGGTGAGCCCCGGCATGCCGCGGAAGATGGCGAGGTCCTCAGTTGCTTGGTGGCTGGGGCCGTAGCCGGTGGTGAGGCCCGGCAGCGCGCAGACAATTTTGACCGGGAGCGCTTCCTCGGCGATCGCCATGACGATGAAGTCGTAGGCCCGGCGGGAGGCGAAAACGGCATATGTGGTGGCAAACGGCACGAACCCTTCGCGGGCGAGGCCGGCGGCGGCCGAGATCATGACCTGCTCGGCCATCCCCATCTGGTAGAACCGGTCGGGATAGGCCTGCGCAAACACGTGAAGGTCGGTGTATTTCGCAAGGTCCGCCGTCAGGCCGACGATGTCGTCCCGCGTTTTGGCAAGCTCCACCAGCGCGTGGCCAAACGGGGCAGCGACGGTATCGCGCCCCTCCGCGTCGAGCGAGGCGATCATGGCGGAGGTGGTGAGCGCCTCGCCGGTTTCAGACACCGGGACGGTGCGCGGTGCATACTTCGATTTACGCCGCGAGTTCGGGGCGAGAGGGCCATGGAAGCCTTGTGCGTTGATGTTCATGCCGGGGCTCCCGCGTCGAGGACGGCCAATGCGCGGGCCCATTCGTTGGGCTCCACGCGGACAAAGTGGGTAATCTCGCGCGCCTCCAGGAAGTCGACGCCTTTGCACATTTGCGTGCGGCAGATAATGACCCGCGGCACAGGCGCGGGGTGATTGCGCGCTGCGTCGAACGCTTCGACCAGCGCGTCGATGTCGTTGCCGTCGACCCGCTGAGCGAACCAGCCGAAGGCCGCCCACTTGTCCTCCACCGGCTCTTGGCAAAGGGCAGCCGTGCTCGGCCCGTCGGCCTGCTGGTCGTTGAAATCGACGACGCAGATGAGGTTGTCTAGCCCGTGCTGAACGGCCGACATCACCGCTTCCCACGTCGAGCCTTCGCCAAGCTCACCGTCGGACATCAGGTTGTAGACGAATGCGGGGTTGTTCTTGCGCTTCAAGCCCATCGCCATGCCAACGGTAATGCCAAGGCCGTGGCCGAGCGAGCCGCCGGTGATCTCCATCCCGGGGGAGTAGGCCGCCATGCCGGACATGGGCATGCGGCTGTCATCCATGCCGTAGGTTTCCAGCTCGTCCTCCGGCAGGACGCCAGCCTCAATCAGGGCCGAATAGAGAGCGATGGCGTAGTGGCCGATGGACAGGCAGTAGCGGTCGCGGCCCTCCCATTCCGGCTCGCCCGGGCGGTAGTTGAGGGCGTGGAAATAGGAGACGGCGAGGACATCGGCGACGCCGAGCGCTTGGCCGATATAGCCTTGGCCTTGAACCTCCGCCATGCGCAGCGCCAGCCGGCGAATATTGTAAGCGCGCCGGGCCAGCGACACGTTGGAGCCGCCCGACGTTGCAGCCGGGGCCGATGGGGAGTTCATGGGCTTCCTCGCAAGACGTTTTCGGTTAACTGGCGCACCGGCAGCGGGCGCGCAATCGCGAAGCCGTCTGTAGCGTGTTTGGATCCCTTAGCCGAGGCTGGCTGTCGCGCGGTCGAACACGTCGGGGTCGTCCATCGCGCGGGCCATGAGCATGGCGCCCTCAAGGGCGGCGAACACGCGAAGGCCGGTGTCTTGGTGGACGGTGTCTTTGTCAGCGATGGTCTTCGTCGCGAGCTGGAAGAAGCGTTTGGCTTCAGCAACCACAGGCTCGGGTAGGGCTCCGCTTTCGGCGCCCAGAATCCCGCAAAGGCACATGCGGCCATCTTGCCGCAAAGCGTTGCGAAAAATCTGTCGCCATTCCCCGATGCGCTTTTCGTCCGGGACGCCCTGCACCGCTTCAATCAAGCGGTCAGTGTAGCGCCTTGCGACTGCGGCTGACAGGTCCGTTTTGGTGGGGAAATGGTGATGCACGCTGGCGCTTTTGATGCCGACGTCGGCGGCAACATCGCGAAAGCTGAAGCCACCATAGCCCCCATCGCGGATGCGGCGCTCGGTGGCGTCTAGGATTTGGTCCTTCGTGACTGCCATCGCGTTTCTCAAACATTGCCTACCACGCGATAGGTAGGGGTTGAAAGTTTGAAATTCCATGCTCAAAACAAAACCTATCGACTGATAGGTAGAGGCGGTATGGAGGTTGTGATGCGCTTTTCGAACAAGGTTGCCATCGTCACAGGTGGAGGTTCTGGAATTGGCAAGGCCATCGCCGAGCGGTTCGTCGCCGAGGGCGGCAGCGTGGTCATCAACGGGCGCGACCGGCAAAAGCTCGATGCTGCCGCGGCGCTGATTGATCAGACCGGCGAACGAGTTGACGCTTTTCCTGGCGACATTGCCGACCCGGAAGTTGCCCAGGCGCTCACTGCAACGGCACTGTCGCGCTTTGGCCGCCTCGATGCGCTGTTCAACAATGCGGGCGTGTTTCGCCCAAAACCGTTCGTTGACCTCAGTGAGGCGGAGTATGGTTGGTTCTTGGACACAATCCTCAAGGGCAAATTCTTCGCCGCCCAAGCCGCGGCCAGCGCGATGAAGGAGCAGGGTACGGGTGGCGCCATCGTGCAAACCGGGTCCATGTGGGCGACTCAGGCGGTGGGTGCGACCCCGTCTGCGGCATACTCGGCCGCCAACGCCGGCGTGCACGCGCTCACGCGCAACCTCGCTATCGAGCTGGCGCCTGACAGCATTCGCATCAACACCGTCGCGCCAGGGGTGGTGGAGACGCCGGTCTACGGCACGTTCATGAGCGAAGACCAGGTGGCCGAGGTGCTGCCCACCTTCAATTCCTTCCATCCGCTCGGCCGCAATGGGCAGCCGTCCGATGTGGCGGAAGCGGCCCTTTTCTTGGCGTCTGACCAGGCGTCTTGGATCACCGGGGCCGTGTTGCCGGTGGATGGCGGTGTGACTGCGGGCAAGCACTGATTGCGCAGGCTGGGCCGGTTCCGGCCGGCTCGCCCTTAGTCAGGCCCGCTCGTCCTTGGGCGAGCCCATCACGACGTAAGTGGTGATGGTGCGCACGTGCTCGTGGGTACCCAGAACGTTGGAGTGGAAGTGCTTGTAGCTGGCGAGATCGGACGCCTCCACGCGCAACATGTACTCCACAGTGCCAGTGATGTTGTGGCACTCCACCACCTGCGGCGCGTTCTTCATCGCACGCTCGAAGTCGAGCTGGCTCGCCGTCGTGTGGGACGACAGGCCGATGGCGATGTATGCTGTGAATCCGACGCCCACGGCAGCCGGATCCACGACTGCGCGGTAACCTTGGATGACGCCCGATCGCTCCAAGTCCCGCACGCGGCGAAGGCAGGCCGATGGCGACAGGCCGACGCGTTCACCGAGCTTTTGCATGGTGAGCCGACCGTCGCTGCGAAGCTCTTGCACGATTTTTGCGTTGAGGGGGTCGTCCAGCAGCATTTCGTGTGATTGGAGCTTCAAAACAATGAATTCAAGGGAAAACGTGCGCGTACCACGCGCTATAATTGCGCCATGGATAGCTCAGCCCTTTCTCCGGAACTTCTGATCGCCCTGACGGCCTTTGCCCTGGTGTCCTCGATCACGCCCGGGCCCAACGTGCTGATGTTGGTGGCCTCGTCAGCCAACTTCGGCATCCGGCGAACCTTGCCGCATGCCATTGGGATTCCGCTCGGCTTCTGCGGCATGATCATCGTGCTTGGCTTGGGTCTCGGCGAAATCTTGAAGGCTGTGCCGTGGGTGCTGGAAACGCTGCGGATCGTCTGCGCGCTCTACATCGCCTATCTGGCGTGGAACATCGCGCGGGCGGGCTCAATGTCGGAAACCGGCGCGCGGGGCCGACCGCTGCGCTGGCATGAGGCGGCCGCCTTTCAGTGGGTGAACCCCAAGGCGGTCGCGATGGCGCTTGGCTCCCTCGCCATCTACGCCCCTGGCGGCACAATGCTGGAAGTGTTTGTGGTCGCGGCAGTCTTTGCGCTTGTCTGTGTGCCCGCCGAAGCAACTTGGCTGTTTGCGGGCTCGAAGCTAAAGCACTTCCTCACAAATCCTCTGCGGCTCAGGGTGTTCAACGTCACGATGGCGCTGCTTCTCGTCGGATCGGTGGGGTGGGCGCTCGCTTTTGCATACTCGTGATGCAGTAGCCCGGGCTCACGCAGTCGCGCTTCCTCGCTATATTGTTGCCCAACACAGGGGAGGCGCGACGATGACCGCAGCGATGGTGGGGTGGGCACACACCCCGTTCGGCAAGTTGAGCGATGAGACGGTTGAGAGCCTCATCAGCAAGGTCGCGGCAGACGCCATCGCAGACGCCGGCATTGCGCCTGCCGATGTGGACGAGATTGTCCTTGGCCATTTCAACGCCGGCTTTTCGGCGCAGGACTTCACCGCTGCACTCGTTCTCCAGGCGTCGGACGATCTGCGCTTCAAGCCCGCAACGCGGGTGGAGAACGCCTGCGCCACAGGGTCGGGCGCGATCCACCAGGGGGTGAAGGCGATTGCCGCCAAGTCAGCGCGCTTCGTCCTGGTTGTCGGCGTTGAGCAGATGACGACAACGCCGGGACCAGGAATCGGCAAGAACCTTTTGAAGGCGTCCTACTTGCCGGAAGACGGCGATATTCCGGCCGGCTTTGCGGGCGTCTTTGGCCAGATCGCGCAGCTTTACTTTCAGCGGCACGGCGATCAGTCCGATGCGCTCGCGATGATCGCGGCGAAGAACCACAAAAACGGCGTCAAAAACCCATACGCGCAGATGCGCAAAGACCTTGGCTATGAGTTCTGCCGGGCTGAGAGTGAGAAAAACCCGGTTGTCGCGGGGCCGCTCAAGCGCACAGACTGCTCGCTTGTGTCAGACGGTGCAGCTGCCGTTGTCCTCACCGACCTTGGCACGGCCATGGGCATGAAAAAGGCAGTCGGCTTCCGCGCTGCCGCCCACGTTCAAGACTTTCTGCCCATGTCGAAGCGCGACATTGTCAGCTTTGAAGGCTGCGGCGAAGCGTGGAGGCGCGCGCTGGCGCAGGCCAATCTCGACCTCATGGACCTGTCATTCGTGGAGACCCACGATTGCTTCACCATTGCCGAACTCATCGAATACGAGGCGATGGGCCTCACCAAGCCAGGCGAGGGGGCTCGTGCGGTGGCCGAGGGCTGGACCGAAGTGGACGGCAAGTTGCCAGTCAACGTGTCGGGCGGGCTTAAGGCCAAGGGCCATCCCATCGGCGCAACGGGTGTGTCGATGCACGCGATCACGGCGATGCAGCTGGCAGGCGAAGCCGGCGACATGCAGCTTGATGCGCCTGAGCTTGGCGGGATCTTCAACATGGGCGGCGCTGCCGTCGCCAACTATGTGTCGATCCTTCAGGCGATGCGTTGATCGACCACGCAGTGTGCGGGCCTTTCGACCGGCGCCTCAGCGCCCGTCGGGTGTCCGCAAGCCGCCCCATTTGTTCTTGACGGCCGCGTAGTGCTCGTTGGGGTCGTACTCCTGCACGCTGAGCCCTAGCATGTGCACCTCAAGCCCGCCGATGGCCCGCAGCAGGTTGTAGGCAGCCTCGTCGCGGTCGCGGATGGCGTTGAGCTTGGAGATTTCTGCCCGGACTAAATCGCGCTGCGCGTTGAGGACGTCGATGGTGGTGCGCTGGCCCACGCGCAGCTCCTCAAGCACGCCGGCGAGGGCGCTGTTGGCGGCTTGGACAGACGCGTTTGCGGCGACAATCGCCGCCTTCGAGGTCTGGATCGTCTGCCAGTTCGTGAGGATCGTTGAGCGTGTGTCGTTGCGTTCGATATCCACGCCGATCCGCGCGCTCCCGAGCTGCTCTTTGGCCTGCCGGGTTTGCGCTGCCACCTGACCGCCCTGGTAGATGGGAATGGTGAGCGTCAGGCCGATTTCAGCCGTTTCGGTCCGGCTCGGGGTGTCGGAGCCGATGGCGGCGGCAACTTGGCCGTCGAGCGAGAGTGAGGGCAGGAGCTGGCCTTCGGTGGCCTTCACGTTGAACTGTGCGGCATCGACATCGTGGATCGCGGCTTGGATGTCGGGGCTGTTGGAGGCACCGCGATGGAGCGCATCTGCGAGCGTTCTGGGAATCAGCGCAACGATATCAACGTCGCCGCGGACCCGTTCCGGCTTCAGATTGGTTTGCCGCTCGAACTCGGCCCGGGCCGCTGCCAACCCGGCCTCTTCATTGGCGAGCAGGGCTTGGGTTTCAGCCAGCCGGGCGCGGGCCTGGTCAATGTCGGTGCGGGTGCCTTCGCCGAACTCCTGCCGGGCCGCCGCGGCTTCCACCTGCTCGCGCAAGAACGCCACTTCGGTCGTGCGGAAGCGCACACCACCACGGAACCGCCGCAACTCTACGAAGGCGAGCGCCGTGGCAAGAAGTACGTCCTGCTCCGTGCCGCGCAGACGCTCCCGCTCTGCCCGGACCGTCGCCTCCGCCTGCCGCGTCAGGTTGCGCGTGCGGAAGCCTTCAAACAGCGGTTGGCTGACGTCGAGCTGCAGTGTGGTGGGAGTGCGATCGTCGGTGGTGGTCGCAGAGCCGCCGCTGCCGGTGGGGAAGTTGAAGTTGCGCTCCGATGCGAGCGACTGGCTGACGGTCGCGCTGATCGTGGGCCGATTGCGCGAGCGGGCGATCGCGACATCCTCGTCAGCGGCGCGGACATCGGACCGGGCCTGATTGAGTGTCGGGTTGGTGTCGTAGGCAGATTCAAACGCACCGCGGAGGGAGCGTGTGGTGCGTGAGTTCCGCGGGCGGATCGTGATATGAGGCACGTCTCTGTGTGCCGTTGCTTGGGCAGGGTGGCCCGCTACCGGCACGCCGTGCGCGACTTGGATCGGGCCAGACGTCCGGCCGTTGCCGATTTCCGGCTGGTGTCCGTTGCGAGCGCGGCCAAAACCCCAGCGCCGCTTCTTCTTTTGAGCTGGGGGCGCAGCGACGGTCAAAGGCGCTGCTTCCATGAACCCCGTGTGGGCCGATTGCAAAAAGACCGCACCGTCGGCACTGGCAAGATCCACTGTATTGCGGGCCGCGACGGCGGTGAAATTGCCGCTGTTGCTGCGGGTGCTTTGGCTGCATGCCGCCAGAAGGCCAGTCAAAACGAGGATGAGCAGTACGCGCATGAAGCCGCCCTTTAAGGTGGCTCCAGTAATGGTCTGTTAGGGTTAATTGATCCTTAAGCGGGCCCTAGTCAGCTCTCTGTCATGGCGATGTTGGCCGCATCGAACAGCGGTTTCACCAGATAATTGAGCACCGTCCGATCGCCGGTTTGGATGAAGACGTCGGCGGGCATGCCGATGTGAAGTTCGACGTCACCCAGGCGGCTCAGCTGGTCCTCGGTGAGTGCGATCTGCGCCTGGAAGTATTGCTCGCCGGTTTGCTCATCAGTGATGCGGTCCGCTGAGACGGTCTTCACGCTGCCGTGCAGACGGGGTGTTTCGCGAGCGGGGAGGCCGGAAAACAAGACATCGGCCGGCTGACCCGGCGCGACATCATCGACATCGATGGGCGACACGCGCGCCTCTACGATCAACTCATCCGACCGAGGCACGACGTACATCAGCGTTGCGCCCGGTGCCACGACCCCGCCCACGGTGGAGACGATCGATTCGTGAATCACGCCATCGACGGGCGCGCGCAGGTCGACGCGGCGTAGCTCGTCGTCGGCCGCCACGTTGCGCTCAGCGAGGGTGACGACCTCGGTTTGTATCTCGGAGATTTCATCCAGGACCTGGTTCTGAAACTCGGTTTCGATTTGCAGAATTTGCGTGTTGATTTCCGCGATCCGGCCGCGGGATGTGGCTATTCGCGCGACGAGATCGCCCCTTTGGCCTTCCAGGCGGACCGCCTCGCGCTCTGCGGATGTGACGCGTGAGCGGGGCACCAGATCGCGCCGCAACAGCTGGCGCAGGTCCGACAGCTCCTGTGTCACAAGTTCGATCTCGACAACCTTGGCGTCGCGCTGCGCGGTGAGCCCAACGATCTGCTCGTTTAACTGCGCCAGCTGTTCGTTCAGCTGTGCCGTTTGGCCCTGTAGCGTCGCCTTGCGGGCCCGGAAGACACCGCGTTGGCTGGCGACTGCTTCGGCCACATTGGGATCGGACAGGTTGTTCATGAGCGACGAGCGGAAGGTCACAGTGTCGAGCTTGTCGCGTTCGGCGGCGAGGCGGTCGAGGCGCGCACGCAGCGCCGATAGCTGTCCGGCGACCAGATTAAAGCCTGCTCGGGTTTGGGTGTCGTCGAGTTCCACCAAGAGGTCACCGGCCTGCACCTCATCGCCGTTCGAGACGAAGATCTCGGCGACGATCCCGCCCTCGCGGTGCTGCACTTCCTTGACGCCCGACCCGACGACCACCACGCCGGGCGCCACCACCGCGCCCGCGATGTTGGCAAGGGCCGCCCAACCACCGAGCCCGAACACTAGGATGGCTGAAGTTACAAACCCGATCTGCAGGTAGCGGTTGAGCGAGATCTTGAAGATCGGCTGTTCGGTGGGGTCGATAGCGTCCTGGTCCATACTCACTCAGCAGCTTGGCTAGAGACGACCCGCACCGGCTGTTGCGGGTTGGCGGGCGCGGCTTGGCCTGCGGGCGCTTTTTCCTTTTGACCTTTCGTGACCCGGTCCAGCACCTGGTCCTTGGGGCCAAAATCGCGCAGGCGGCCGCCGTCCATCATGGCGATCAGGTCGACGGTTCGGACCGCTGATGGGCGGTGCGCGATGACGACAGCAACGCCGCCGCGCTTGCGAATGGACTGGATGGCTTGCATCAGTGCGCGCTCGCCGTCGGAATCTAGGCTCGAGTTCGGCTCATCCAGAACCACCAGAAAGGGGTTGCTGTAGAGCGCGCGGGCGAGGGCGACGCGTTGGCGCTGTCCGCCCGATAGCGCCGCGCCGCCTTCGCCGATGGGTGTGTTGTAGCCGTCGGGAAATGTCAGAATGAGGTCGTGAACACCGGCCTGGGTGGCCGCATCCACCACATCGTTCGGGTCAAAGTCGGGATCGAAGCGGGCGATGTTGTCGGCGACGGTGCCCTGAAACAGCTCGACGTCTTGGGGCAGGTAGCCGATGTGGCGGCCGAGCTCGCTCGCGGGGAACTGGTCGATGGGCGCCCCATCGAGGGTCACGGAGCCGCGCACGACTGGCCATACGCCCACGAGGCCGCGAGCGAGGGTCGATTTGCCGGACCCGGAGCGGCCGATAATGCCAAGCGCACTGCCGGCGGGCACCTCGAACGACACGTCCATCACGGTGGGTCTGCGGCTGCCCGGAGGCGCCATGCTGACCGATTGAGTGGCAATGCCGCGCGTCGGCTTTGGAAGGTGCATCCGCTCCACATCCGCCGTCGCCTGGAGCGTCTTCTCAAGCCGGCGATAGGACTGCCGGGACGACAAAAACTGGCGGTAGTTGCTGACGGCTTGCTCGACCGGCTGCAGCGCACGGCTCATGATAATGGAGGCGGCGATCATGGCGCCGGGCGTGATCTCTTGGATCACGGCAAGATAAGCGCCTAGGCCAAGCACGCCGGACTGGAGGGCAAGCCGGAAGGTTTTGGTGACCACCGAGGAGGACGAGATAATCTCCGCGCTGCGGGCACTGGCGCGCAAGAACCGCCGGTTTACGGTGTTCCAGACGTCGCTGATCCCCTCAAGCATCCCCATCCCGCGGACAACTTCGGCGTTGCGGCGGCTGGAGTCGGCGAACTGGGAGCGCCGGGACGACAGCTCACTTTGCTCCTTCACCGCGTTGCGCGCGAGCCGGTCAGTGATGACCGCGATGATGAGGAGGATGACCGCGCCGGCGGTGGCGAGCAGACCCAAATAGGGGTGGATCATGAAGACCACGCCCAGGTAGATCGGCATCCAGGGCATGTCGAACAGCGCGGTGATGCCGGGCGAGGAGAAGAAGCTCCGGAGCTGGTCAACGTCCCGGATCGGCTGGGCGGCGCCGGCTTGTGGTCCAAGCTTCATGGGCGCGTCGACGTAGGATGAGAACGCGGCGGTCCCCATATCATCGTCAAACTTGTGGCCGATGCGGATCAGGATGCGCTGCCGGATCATGTCGAGCGCTGCCATAAATGAGTACAGCACCACCACGATCAGCGAGAGCGTCAGCAATGTCGGGATGGAGCCCGACGCCAAGACGCGGTCGTAGATCTGCAGCATGTAGATGGGGCCGGTCAGCATCAACAGGTTGATGAGGAAAGAGAAAACCCCAACGCCGATGAAGCCGCTGCGCGCGGATCGCAATATCTTACGCGTGATCGGTTCTTCGTCGGCTACCATCGATGCTCGCCCTACGCCTTATTGCCGAATTTAGGCACAATTGAGCTTACCACACTCTTGCCAGCCGGCGAGACGGGCACTCAGCGTGACATTTAACGCCTTCAAACGCCCCGTTTGGAGGCGTTTCTAAAGATTAATCTCGGGAATGCCGGCTGCGAGCGCGGAGGCGAGGCGGGGCGGCGGCGTTTCAAACCAGTCGCGCTCGGCAAGGCCATCCAGAACGCGATCCACTATGGTCTCGCACGCCACGGCAACACCGGTCGGCTCGTAAAAGCTGCCGCGCAGCTGCGTGGCCCGGGTAAGCGCCCGCACATACACGTCGACAAAGTCGGGATCGGGCGGTTTGGGATTCGACCAAAACGTGTCCATGGGCTGCGGATCGGTGAGGCCTGGCAAATCAAACACAGCCGCGCCCAGCGTTTTGACCGGCCTGCCGCGCCTGAGCGCAATGAGACCAACCGTGGAGTTCACCAACACGGTGCCCTCGGCATGGTCCAGGATGGTATCGAGGGACCCGCCGCCGAGAAGGCGGATCCGTCCCGTGAGGTTATGCTGGCGCTTGAAATCCTTCAGCACCCGCCGCCAATCCTGCAGTCCATTGTCGAGCGGATGCAGCTTCACCAGCAACGTGACGCCGGGTGGCGCGTGCTTCGAGAATGACGAGAAAACGTCGTAGATGATCTCCGCCAGGCTGTTGAAGTGGGAGTTGTGGCGGATTTGGTAGTCTTCCTGAAGCTGTAGCGGAAAGAGGAAGAAGGGCGTCGAATCGCTCAAAACACGTTCGAGCTGTCGGGGCGCGCGAAACTCGCCAATGTTGCGGCGCACCAGCTGCGGCAGCCAATAAAAATACTCCTGAAGCGGATGCCGGCGATCGCGCCAGTAATGGGGGTAGGCGGGGTAGCCTGCCAGCTGCGTCATGTTTGTGGTGACGTCGAAGATGGCCTCGGTCAGGAAGGTGTGGCCGTAGTCGGTGGGCGCGGGGACCTCTGGCGCGCCGTCCGCAATGCGCTCAATCGCCTTGCGGTCCGTTGGGAAGCGCGAATAGGCCCCCATGCCGCCGGGCTCCAGCGTGAGCCAGAATGGGCGCAGATAGCCGTTCTCCACCACGTAGGGATTGATGCCCATCTCGTCGGCGATCCGTGTGGCAGTCACGTGATAGGGAAAACGATCAGCGTAGTAGACAACATCGGTGATGCGGTGTTCGGTGATGATCTTGCGGAGCGTATCGGCCCAGTCGCTGTGCCGTCCGCGGTAGTGGATCACCGGTTTGCCTGCCCGAATCGCGTCGCCCGCGTTGAACACCACGCGCAACGTCTCGATGCCGCGTGCTTGAAACGCAGCCTGGAGATGGCGGAAGAATGACGTCGGAGGGCCTTGCAGAAGCAGGATCCGCCGTTGGGTGTCGTGCATGGCCTCGGGCTAATCAGTGCGGTTTTGTTGTGCGCCAAGCGCCTGGTCGGTGCAACCGGCGCAAGCTGGATCAAGGGAAGCATTGCAGGTGAAGATTACCGCCGTCGAAACAATCTTCGTTCCACCGTTCGAAAATTTACTCTGGCTTCGGTTGGAGACCGACGAGGGGCTTTTTGGCCTCGGCGAAGCGTGCAAAGCGCCCGGTGCGGTTGCGGCGTACATCCACGATTGGTGCGCGCCGCGGCTGCTCGGGACCGACCCTTTGCGCATTCCTGAGCGGCTCACCTCGCTGCAGGATTATCTGGGGTGGGGCGCGGCGGGCGTGGAAACGCGGGCGGTTTCGGCTGTGGACATCGCGCTTTGGGACCTCTTCGGCCACGTCCATGGCCGGCCTGTGGCCGACATGCTGGGCGGCCGGGCGCGGGACAGCATCCGCACCTACAACACCTGCGCTGGGTCGGGCTACATGCGCAAAGCTGTTGGGCAGAAGGCGGCCAACTGGGCGCTCACCAACGCCGGCGACTACGAAGATCTCGACGCGTTCCTGAACCGTGCCGATGAGCTTGCCGAGAGCCTGCTCGCTGAGGGCATCACAGGCATGAAAATCTGGCCGTTCGATATGGCGGCGGAGCGCACCGGGGGGCGGGACATTAGCCCTGAGGAGTTGAAGCGCGCGCTGGAGCCGTTTGAGAAGATCCGCCGCGCCGTGGGTGACCGCATGGACATCATGGTGGAGTTTCACTCGCTGTGGTCGCTGCCGATGGCAAAGCGCCTCGCGGGGCCGCTCAAGGAGTACGGCACCTACTGGCATGAGGACCCGTTTCGGCTGGATACACCGGCCGACATTGCAGCGTACGCGCCGCACACGGATGCATGGATCTGTGTGTCAGAGACGCTGTCGACGGTGCACCATTTCCGCCAGGCGTTGGAGACCGGGTGCGTCGGCGTTGCGATGTTCGATCTTGCCTGGTGCGGCGGGTTCTCCGGCGCGCGCAAGATCGCAGCGCTCGCGGAGGCGTACCATGTTCCGGTTGCGCCGCACGATTGCACCGGGCCTGTGGGATTTGCCTCCG
>CAKZYH010000079.1 GCA_937884725.1 uncultured Paracoccaceae bacterium | reverse complement strand
TCGTTCGGGCGAGGAGCTGGATGGAGGCTTGGTCGGCTGTCCCCGCCTGCTCCATGGACAGGAAGAAGCCCATGGCGAGGGGCATCACCAGGAAATAGACCAGTGCGGCGCCCATGGCGAAGAGGATCGGGGTCGCGATCAGGAACGGAAGGAATGCGCCGCGCTCGTTGTGATAAAGGCCCGGCGCGACGAACATGTAGACCTGGCCGGCGAGCACAGGGAACGCCAGGAACAGGGCGCCGAACAGGCCGAGCTTCAGCTGCGTGAAGAAATATTCTTGCGGCGCTGTGTAGATGAACTCGATGTCCGCGATGTCGCCGGCGGCGCGCTCGTACGGGACGATGAGGATGTTGAAGATGTCGTTGGCGAAATAGAAGCAGACGACGAAGGCCACCGCGATGGCGATGACGGACTTGATAAGCCGCGAGCGCAGCTCGATCAGGTGCTCGATGAGCGGTGCGCGGCTGGCTTCGATATCGTCGGTGCTCACCGCTCACCCCCGGCGGCGGCGCGCGGCGGCTCGGAGTCCATGGGCGGCACGGGGCTATCCATCGGCTCGGCAGATTCGTGATCGTTAGTGGCGGCCGGTTTGGCGGGTGGCGCTGAGGCGGTCTTTTGCGGCGTGGTGGCCGGCTTGTCGGTTACGCCTTCGTTGAGGCTGCGCTTTGTCTCGTCGAGCGATTTGCGCACGTCCGCCGCGGGGTCGAACTTGCCCATGTCCGAAAAGTCTTTTTTAAACTCGTCGAGCTTCGTTTCGCGCTCTGCCTCACGCAGCGCGTCGTTGAAGGTCGACTGGAACTCGCGCGACATCCTGCGGATCTGCCCGAAGGTTTTGCCGAAAGCACGCAGCATGCCTGGCAGTTCCTTGGGGCCGACCACGATGATGGCAATGGTCGCCACCACAAGGATCTCGGTCCATGCGATATCGAACACGGGCGGCGCTAAGCCTTAGCTGCTGCGGGTTTGCTCGGCGTCCTTAGCCGGCTCGGCGGTGGTCGCCGGGGTGTGCTCGATGGTTTTCTCGTCGTCCTCGGCCATGCCTTTTTTGAAGCTTTTGATGCCCTTGGCGACGTCGCCCATCAGCTCAGAAATTTTGCCTCGGCCGAACAGCAGCACCAGGATGATGCCGATGATCAAAATCTGCCAAACGCTGATACCCATTCACTTATCTCCCAAACGGCTCGCCGGTCCGTTATGTTGTGATTGTCGGCTTAGGCGCAATCGTTGCGGGCCTCAAGCCGCATTTGGTCTTGTATAACCACTGAAACGGCCCGCGCCTATGGCCTTTATTCGCTGGCGAAAATCATTGCCTGCGCCGGATCGGCGCTGATGAACACTTCGTCAGCATGTTTCGCTTGAGATGGCGGCACTCTGACGGTGCAGATGCTGTCGCTGGCAGACAGGGCGATCGCGTACTCCACGACGCTGCCGAGGAACCTGCGGCCGACGACGTTCCCGCGTGGCCGGTCGCTGTCGGCGGTGGCGTGGAGCCCGAGCGCTTCGGGACGGAAGCCTATGCTCGCGCGGGTGCCATCTGGCAGGCCAGATGCGGGGATCGAGCCGAACGGCGTCACCACGGCACCGGCGCTGACGGGAGCGTCGAACGCGCTGACGGGGCCGAACATGCGCGCAGCTTCCAGGTCCACAGGGCTGTCCCAAATCTCCTGCGGTGTTGCGGTTTGGACCAATTCGCCGCGACGCATCAGGGCGATCCGGTCCGCGGTGACGAGCGCCTCCTGGGGATCGTGGGTCACCATGACCGCCGTGGTGCCGCGGCCGCGCAGGACGCGCATCACATCGTCGCGAACGGCATCGCGCAGGTTGAGATCGAGGCCGGAAAAGGGCTCGTCCAGGAGGAGCACAGCGGGGTCGGGCATCAGCGCGCGCAGGAGCGCCACGCGCTGCTGTTCGCCGCCGGAAAGCTGGTGGGGGTACTTTTTGCCGAAGCCGGCAAGGCCGACCTGGTCGAGCACGGTTTCCACATCGGCGCGACGGCGTGCGGCGCTGCGCAGGCCATAACAGATATTGTCGGCGACCCGCAGGTGCGGGAACAGCGCGAGGTCTTGGAACACCAAACCCACGGGACGATGCTCGGCGGGAACGAAACGGGTCGGGTCGGCCGCAACTTCGCCGCCGACGCTGACTGTGCCGGTGGTTTGCTGTTCGATCCCCGCGGCGATGCGCAAAAGCGTGGTCTTGCCGCAGCCCGACTGGCCGAGGAGGCACACGACTTCGGTCGGTTGGACCGTGAGTGACACGCCGCGCAAGATCTGATGGCCCGCGATGGAGAAGCCGATGCCGCGCATGTCCAGCGGCGCGGCCACCGGATCAATAGGCGGGCTCATCCTCCCCGAGGGGCTCTTCGTCGTCGCTAAGCGCTGCATCATCCTCAGGCATCGGTATGCGGAAGCTGGCGGGCGGACTGCCCTCTAGCAGACCTGCCCCCCGCAGATCATCTAGGCCGGGCAGATCGGCAAGGCTTGGGAGCGAAAAAGCCGCCAAAAATTGCGGTGTCGTTCCGAAAGTGACCGGGCGGCCAGGCACACGGCGGCGGCCGCGCAGGCGCACCCATCCGGTTTCGAGCAGGATGTCGAGCGTGCCTTTGGCGACGGCGACGCCGCGGATTTCTTCGATTTCGGCGCGGGTGACCGGCTGGTGGTAGGCAACGATGGCAAGCGTTTCGGTGGCCGCTTGGGAGAGTTTGCGGGTTTGCACCCTTTCCGGGCGGAGCGCATCAGCCAAATCGGGCGCGGTGCGGAAGGCCCAGCCGCCGGCGACTTCGACCAGTTGGACGCCGCGGTTGGCGTAGGCGGTCTTGAGCGCCCTCAGGCGAGCGGGCAGGTCGATTTCGCCGGGGAAATAGGCGGCGATGGCGTCCATGCTGAGCGGCTCTGTGGCGGCGAACAGGATCGCTTCGAGGCGGCGTAGAACGTCAGCCTCGCCAGGATCATCGCTGAAGAGGGGTGTTGCGTCGGTCACCGGTCACCGCCCGCTGCGGCGCGCAGCTCGATGGGTGCAAAGGGGCCGCTTTGGCGCACAGATAACTCCCCTTCCCTCGCCATTTCCAGCGTCGCGCCGAAGGTGGCCGCGAGCGCCGACCGCGGCGCTGCCGGCATTTGAGCCACGATGGCGTCGAGCGGCATCCAGCCCGCATGCCGGCCAAGCACCCGGACCATGACCTGCCGCGCGTCGACCAGCGAGAACGATGGGGACTTTGCCATCGTGGTCGCGCGGACGATTTCACCTTGGCGCACGCTGCCGTAGGCGGCGAGCAGGGCGTAGAGGTTGCCCACATAACTCACATCGGTGGTGGGTGGTGGGGCGTCCGAATGGCCGCGGAAGAAGACGTCCTCGCCTAACAGCGGTCGCGCGAAAAGCGCTGCGGCGGCGGTGCGCATGGCGTCGAGCCGGCGGAGGCGAAACGCGAGGTGTTCGGCAAGCTCCTCCGCTCCGGCTTCCTCTTCGGGGTCGTTGGGCACGAGGAGCCTCGCTTTGAGGTAGGCGAGCCAGGCGGCCATCACGAGCATGTCGGCGGCCACTTCGATGCGCAGCGCTTTGGCGGCTTCGATGTGGGCGAGGAACTGCTCGGCGATGGGGGTGATGGAGACCTGTGTCAGGTCGAGCTTTTGGCGCTGCGCGAGGTCGAGCAGCATGTCGAGCGGGCCCTCATAGCCGTTGACATCGACGTGCAGCATCTCGGGCTCAGGCGGGTGGCCGTCGCGTTGGGGGGCCTCGAACGGGTCGCTCATGCTGCCTTGCGGCGCGCGATGAGTGCGTCGAACTCCGCCCGCTCCTCATCCATCGCAGTCACGGGCGGTCCGAGCATGGCGCGGGCGGCGGAGAGGCGCGTCGCCGCGGTGTCGGTGATCGCGGGAAGGGTTTTGGCGAGCGCGACCATCTCGGCCATTTTGCCGTTGCAGTGGAGGACCACATCGCAGCCGGCCGCGAGGCTCGCCGCGCCGTCCTCCTCCACCGGTCCGGCGAGCGCGTGCATGGAGATGTCGTCGGTGAGGAGGAGGCCGCCGAAGCCGATGGTGTCTCGGATCAGTTGGATCGCCGGCGCTGAGAGGGTGGCGGGGGCAGCCTCGTCTATGGCGGTGTAGCGCACGTGGGCGGTCATCGCGATGGGGAGGTTCGCCATCGCTTCGAAGGGCTCGAAATGCTCGGCGAGCGCGTGCAGCGGCTCGTTGACGGTGGGGAGGGCCAGGTGGCTGTCGACCATGGCGCGGCCGTGGCCTGGGATGTGTTTGACGACGGGGAGCGCGCCGGCGGCGAGGACGCCTTCTGCGGCCGCCTTGGCGAGCACGCTGACTGTGGCGGGATCGAGCCCGTAGGCACGGTCGCCGATGACATCGTTAGCCCCGGGGATGGGGACGTCGGCGACGGGGAGGCATGGCACTGTAATGCCGAGCGCCAGGCAGTCGGCGGCGATGAGCTGGCCGTGCAGCTGGGCTGCGCGCAGGCCCGCGCCTGGGTCGGTGGCGTAGAGATCGCCGATTCTGCGGGCGGGCGGATAGGTCGGCGCAAGGGGCGGCTTGAGGCGCTGAACGCGCCCGCCCTCTTGGTCGATAAAGACAAGGTCGGTTTGGGCGGCGGATTTGGCCTCGTCGACGAGGGCACGCAGGGCGGACGCAGTGCTGACATTGCGGGCAAACAGGATGATGCCGAGCGGTTTGAGATCGGTGAGGAAGGCGGCTTCGTCGGGCGTCAGAGCGGTCCCGGACAAGCCGACGATGAGCGGCGCTGGCGCCATCCTCAGTTTCTCCCGATGAAGCAATCCGCTCCGGCCGACTTCAGCCGCTGGCACAGGTTGGCGGCTTCTGCCCGGGAGTTGGCACCGATTCGCACGCGGTAAAACACCCCGCGGCCGGCAACATTGGCTTGTAGGATCATCGGATCCACACCGCCCAGGATGCCCGGGTAGCGCTGTTGCAGGCCTCGGAAGGAGCGCTCAGCCTCGCCGCGGGAGCGTTGGGACGACACCTGAACGGCCCAGGGCAAGGACGATGACGTCGAGGCTGCGGGGGCACGGCTTGCGGTTTGGACGGGTGGGGCTGCGGCGCGTTGCTGGGCAAGGTCCACCGGTCCGGAACTACGCGCAGGTTGCCGGGAGGCCGGCGGCGCCGCGGGCCGCCTGCGGGGAACCCCGATCAGGGTCGGATCGACCTGGGGCTCGGCGGCCTGCTCCACCGCGGCCGGGATTTCGGCGGGGGCAGTCTCGGTTCTGGTGGGGCTGAG
Source organism: uncultured Paracoccaceae bacterium (assembly GCA_937884725.1). Taxonomy (GTDB): domain Bacteria; phylum Pseudomonadota; class Alphaproteobacteria; order Rhizobiales; family Amorphaceae; genus Acuticoccus. The sequence goes on along the minus strand of CAKZYH010000079.1, from coordinate 15,283 downwards.
CGGTTCGATGGGGTCAGCGGCATTGTTTGAGGGCAGCGCCGCAACGCGGACCTCCTCGCTCTGCGCTTCGATCCCTCGCAGGCTGTCCGCTGCGCCGACATCGCGGACCACTTGTGCCGTGCCGGTCTCAACTGTTTCCGACGCGGAGGCTGCGGCGCGGCGGGCTGCGGCATCACGGGCGGAGCTGCTTGCGGGCACCAAGGTGCCATCGGGCCGCACGACAACGGTCTGAACCCGGCGCCGTTCGAGGGCGTCGGTATCGTCTGGCAGCGGCGTTGCTTGGCGCGATGGCGGGATGCTGACCCGGTCGGGCACCACCAGTTCGCCACCTTCACGCACTGCCGTGCGCTCCAGGATATCGGGTTCGGCCTGCGGTTGGCTGTTGTCGGCCCGCACCTTCACGTCGCGGGCGTCGGCGCGGATGATGGGGGGCGGTTCGTCGGCAGTGTCGCCGCCGTTGGCGAACACGTTGAAACCAATGACGCCGGCGACGCCAACCACGGCAACGCACGCCACGATGGAGGCCAGACCGATGGAGCGCATCCCGCCACGGCGGCGCGACCTGCCGCGACGATTGTCGCTCAGGATACCCTCTTCGGCCTCCGCCTCATCGTAGACAAAGTCGTCGTCGTGATCCTCGTCGTATAGTTCGGATGTGATGGGCTGCGTTGCCGTGTCGGGGCGGGCTTCGTCGAGCGCGGAGCGCGCGTCGGGGAAGTAAAGGCTATCGATCAGCTCGTCGGTATCGGTGGGGATGGCCGGATCGAACCGCTCCGCATCGTCCTGCCGCGCGAAGCGGAAGAGCGGGACGGACTTTGGTTTGCGTTCGCTGATAACAGGTTTTAACGCCCGCTCGGCGGGGCGCTGCGTCTCGGGCAACTGCTGCCTTGGGGGTTCGCGTTCCGGTTGAGCGTCGGGGCCGGCCGGCAAACCCGCGCCGACGTCGGGCTCGGCTTTAGGCATCGTGTTGCCGGCAACGATGGCGCTGAAGGCGTTTTTGAACTCCCAATCCAGCGCGTCGGCAGGTTCGTCAGAGCCGGTATCGATGTCGATGTCGCCCAAATTGGCGTCGCCTGCGTGGTCCGGCTCCGGCTCGTCCGACAGGGACATGATGGGCGGCGCCGGCGGAATGCGCGAGGACGGGGCCTCGGACGTGCGAACGGGTGGGAGGCCGGGCTCATCCTGAAGTTCTGGCGGATGCGGCGCGTCAAACTCCAGCTCGTCCGAGACGTCTGGTTCGCGGCGTGGCTCGCGGGGCTCAGCCGCGGGAGGGGCTGCGAAGCGTGCGGTGGCCGCAGCCACATCGGGCGGCGGTGGCGCTTTGGTGGCGCTTGGTTCTGAAAGCTGCTCATCGAGCCGCTTTGTGAACGCGTCCATGCGCTGCGAGGTGGCGGATGGTTTGGGTGCGATGGGCGCGTGGGCGCTTCCGCTCGGCCTGCGTCGCTTGGAAAACGCCGGCTCCCGGCGCTCTTCACGCGCGGTCGGCTCCTCATCACGGGAATCGGCCTTTGAGCGAGCTTCGGCGGCGCGCAGGGGGCTCCAGCCGGACGGCTCGCTGTCGACGAACGCGTCCAACTCGTCCATGACGCCCGGGCTGCCCCGCCGGATCGGCTGGCCATTTCGGAACGTGGCAGATCGGTTTGGACCGTTCATCCAGCCCCCGACTGACCTGGGCCGCGCACAGGGCCGCAGGCAACTGACGTTTACTCAGCGCATCTCGTCGGGCGCCTGAACGCCTAGAGCTGCTAATCCACTAGATAGCACCGAACGGACACCTTCCACCAGTGCGACCCTACTCAACGTTGAATTTCGGTCATCCGCGTTAACGAACCGTAGGCCTGCGTTTTCTTTGCCTTTGTTCCACAAACTATGCAGGCCGGACGCGAGGTCGTTTAGATAAAATGCCACACGATGGGGTTCGCTGGCGTCGGCCGCGTTGGCGATGACGGTGGGCCATTGGGCGAGCAGGATGATGAGCGAGCGCTCCGCAGGGTCGCTGAACACGGCAAGGTCGGCGCCATCCAGCTCGTTGAGGAGTTCCGGGCCGAAGCTGTCGGCGGCCTGTCGCTTCACCGATGCGCACCGTGCGTGGGCGTACTGCACGTAGAACACCGGGTTGTCTCGGCTTTGCTCGGTGACGGCCGTGAAGTCGAAGTCCAGCGGGGCATCGGACTTGCGGTAGAGCATCATGAAGCGGACCGGGTCGGCGCCCACCTCCTCCACGACGTCGGCGAGGGTGACGAACTCCCCTGCCCGCTTGGACATTTTGACCGGCTCGCCACTGCGATAGAGTTTTACCAGCTGGCACAGGAGCACATCCAGCGGCACACGGCTGTGGGAGAGCGCCTTCACCGCCGCGGTCATGCGCTTCACGTAGCCGCCATGGTCGGCGCCCCAGACGTCGATGAGCCGCTCAAAGCCGCGCTCGATCTTGTCGGCGTGGTAGGCGATGTCGGACGCGAAGTATGTGTAGCTGTCGTCGGCCTTTTGCAGGGCTCGGTCGACGTCATCGCCAAAATCGGTGGAGCGGAAGAGGGTTTGGACGCGGTCCTCCCAGTCCTCCACCGCGCCCTTGGGCCGGGGCAGCGTTCCTTCGTAAACGTAGCCGGCGCCGCGCAGGGTTTCGATGGCACGGGCGACCAGATCGACGGGGCGCTGGAGTTTTCGCTCGCTGGTGAAGACGTCGTGGCGGATGTCGAGGAGGGCGAGATCGGCGCGGATGGCGTCCATCATGGCCTCGATGGAGGCCTCGCGCACAATCGGGAGCCACTCGATCTCATCCATGTCGCGCAGCGTTTCGCCATAGGTCTTCGCGAGCGCATCACCGACGGGTTTGAGATAGGTGCCGGGATAAAGGCCGGCGGGGACTTCGATCTCCTCCCCCAGCGCTTCGCGGTAGCGCAGGTAGGCGGAGTGGGCGAGGATATCGACCTGCGCGCCGGCATCGTTGATGTAGTACTCGCGGGTCACCTGATGGCCGCGGAGAGCAAGGATCGAGGCGAGGCTGTCGCCGACGACGGCGCCGCGGGCGTGGCCCACGTGGAGCGGGCCTGTGGGGTTGGCCGAGACGTATTCCACGTTGATGCGCTGCGGCGCATCGGTGCGGGCGAGCGCGGTGAAGGCCTCGCCGTCGAGGGCGGAGCGGGCCACCTCGGCAAGCGCGCTGTTGGCAACCGTGAGGTTGACGAAGCCGGGGCCGGCGACTTCGGCTTTCTCGACGAGCGGGTCTTCAGCGAGGCGCTCTGCGATCAGCGCGCCCAGCTCGCGCGGGTTACGCTTGGCGGGCTTGGCGAGAACCATGGCGGCGTTGGTCGCAAAGTCGCCGTGGCTCGCGTCGCGCGGCAACTCCACCGCAACGCGCTGCAGGTTGTCGGTCAGCCCTTCGTCCACGGCAATGTTGATCACCCGCGCTTTCAGCGCCTTGATGAGGTGCATGTTCGCTCCCGTCCGTCTCGCGGCGCCGTGATGGCACAGACGGTGGGCGTCTACCAACTTGCCTCAGCGCACGGCGGCTTTGTCAGCGCGGCATTGCCAGTGAGGGTGTGTTGCCGATGAGGCGTTGGTGTTCTGAGAGGGCGAAGCGGTCTGTCATGCCGGCGATGTAGTCGCAGGTGCGCCGCAGCCGCTGGGCTTCGCTGTCGCCCTCGCGGCGCCAGGTGTCCGGCAAAAGGGACGGATCGGCGGCGAAGGTGTCGAAGAGTTCGCTCAGGGCCCGCCCCGCTTCGGCGCGGACCGCGAGGACTTCGGGGGCGGAGTAGAGCGCGCCCGCTAGGAAATCGTGGAGTTCCGACTCCTGCTTGCGCATTTGCGGGCTGAAGCCGACCAGGGGGTCTGGGTGGGCGATGACGTCGGCGGTGACCGCGACGCCCGCGGCGCTCATGCGGCGGACTGTCTCAAGGATGACGTCCTCGATCATGCGCGTCAGGAGCCGGCGGACGATCTCGTGGTGCAGCCGGGATGGGTCGAGGCCTGGGGCTTCGGCGGCCACCTCGGCGCGGATTTGGCGGGTGAGCTCCACCTCGTCGAGGCGTTCGATGCGCAAGATGCCGGAGCGCAGGCCGTCGTCCACATCGTGGGCGTCGTAGGCGATATCGTCCGACAGCGCGGCGACTTGGGCTTCGAGGCCCGCCTGATGGTCAAGGTCGAGGTCCGCCGCCGCCCCGTCCGTGTTGAGCGCCGCCGCGACCTCTGGCGTGGGCGGGCCGTTGTGTTTGATCAGCCCCTCCAGCATCTCGAAGGTGAGGTTGAGGCCGTCATAGTGGGCGTATCGGCGCTCAAGGCTGGTGACGATGCGATAGGCCTGGACGTTGTGGTCAAACCCGCCGTGGGCGGCCATTTTTTCGGCGAGGACGTTCTCGCCCTCGTGGCCAAATGGAGTGTGGCCAAAGTCGTGCGCGAGGGCGAGCGCCTCCGCGAGGTCCTCGTCGAGTTGGAGCACGCGCGCGATGGACCGGGCGATCTGAGCGACCTCCAGGCTGTGCGTGAGGCGGCTTCGATAGTGGTCGCCGTCGGTGGTGATGAAGACCTGCGTTTTGTGGGTGAGGCGGCGGAAGGCTGCGGCGTGGATGACGCGGTCGCGGTCCCGCTGGAAGGCGGTGCGGGTCGCCGAACGCGGTTCGGTAAAGCGCCGCCCGCGGCTCGCCGCCGGGTCGGTGGCGTAGGGCGCCAAAACGCGCGGCGCGGGTCGAATGGCAGACACGGGCAGCCTCCGCTGATTCGGGTTTGCCCGATGATACAGGACCTAGAGCACTTTGGGCTTACACGGCATCACAGCGATGTTGCGGGCGCGCGGGGTCCGGCATACATCTGACCGGCGGAGGATTCGATCATGAGCGATGTTGCCGTGGACGCGACGTTCGTCGTCACCGAGCGTGCCTTTAAACGGGTTGCCGAGATATTGGCCAAGGAAACGGCGTCGGCGCTGCGCGTTGCCGTGGAGGGCGGCGGCTGCTCTGGTTTTCAGTACACCTATGATTTGGTGGAGACGACGGCTGAGGATGACCTTGTGCTGTCGGGGAGCGATGCGACGGTGGTGGTGGACCCGGTGTCCCTGCCCTTCCTTGCTGGCGCCCAACTTGATTTTGTGGACGACCTGATGGGCCGGGCGTTTCAGATCAACAATCCGAACGCGCAAGCATCCTGTGGCTGCGGGACGAGCTTCTCGCTGCTGTGACAATCACTGTCGCGACCTGGAACATCAACGGCGTTAAGGCGCGGATTGAGGCGCTGACGCGTTGGCTGGAGGAGTGCGGGCCGGACATTGTGGGCCTGCAGGAAATCAAAAGCGTCGACGAGGGGTTTCCGCGCGAGGACATCGAGCGGCTCGGCTACAACGTCGCGACCCATGGGCAAAAGGGCTTTAATGGCGTGGCGCTGCTGTCGAAGCGGCCGCTGGAGGATGTGGTCGAGCGCCTGCCGGGCGATGATGGCGATGAGCATGCGCGATGGATCGAGGGGACGATCAGCACCGAGACTGGCGCGCTGCGCGTGGTGAGCCTTTATTTGCCGAACGGTAATCCTGTCGGGACGGAGAAGTTTCCATACAAAATCAGCTGGATGGATCGGATGCTGGAGCGCGCTGAGGCGCTGCTGGGCGATGATACTCCGGTGGCCCTGGTGGGCGATTACAACGTCATTCCGATGCCCGGGGATGCGCGGCATCCGGAGCGCTGGGTGGACGACGCGCTGTTCCAGCCCGAAAGCCGGTCACGCCATCGCGCGCTGCAGAATTTGGGCTTTGTGGACGCCCAGCGGGCGGTGGACGATGCGGACGGGATTTACACGTTCTGGGATTATCAGGCCGGGGCTTGGCAGAAGAATAACGGCATTCGCATCGATCACATCATGCTGTCGCCGCTAGCTGCCGATGCGCTGGAGGGCGTGAGCGTGGAGAAGCACACGCGCGGCTGGCAAAAGCCGTCCGATCACGTGCCTGTGGTGGCTTCGCTCGACCTTTAGGAGGTTGGGCGACGGCGCTTTTGCTGTGCGCCATCTGCAAATCGAAACACGAACACAAAAAGGGCTCCCTTTTGGGGAGCCCTTCGTGGAATTGATGCGGGCGCGACGGCCGGCATGAAACCTGATCAGTTCAGCGAACCTTTAGAGGCTGCTCCGAAGTCCACCGATCCGATCCAGACGCCAGCGCCCGCTTCAGATTACCACTCGACATTGGATCACCTCCTTTCGCTACGTTGAACATGGGCAAGAAGGTGACATGATTCTTTGTGAAAGCAAGCGGTCGAAATGCCCGGATGTGCAACCGCGGCAAGCTTGTCACAGGGTAGCCGCAAGCTCGGTCAAACTCGGAGCCACAAACTCCCAATCGGCCGTCGGTAACAGGTCTATGGTCTGGCCCTCGCCGTGTTCTGTTGGGCGGGGAATGAAGGCGGTGGCGAGGCCGCAGGCGCGGGCGGCGGCGAGGTCGTCGTTGTGGGCGGCGACCATCATCACTTCGCCGAGCTCGAGCATCAAAAGCTCGGCGGCGCGTTGGTAGCTTTCGGGGCGTGGCTTGTAGAAGCCGGTGGTTTCGGCGCCCAAAATTGCGTCCCAGTGCCAGCCATTGTGCCGTGCGAGGTCGATGAGGAGGCGCACGTTTCCGTTGGAGTGTGGGGCGAGGAGGAAGCGCTCGGACAGCTGAGCCAGACCGGCTTTGGTGTCGGGCCAGCCGTTGAGACGGTGCCAGACGAGGTTGAGGTCGTCGATCTCGCTCTTTGATAGCGTGAGGTCGAAGTCGTCCATCGTGGCGAGAAGGTTCTCGCGGTGGAGCGTGTCGAGCGGGGTAAACGGCCGGCGGCCGGAACGAACATCTTCCATCGCGGGCTGGTAGCGCTGCCGCCAGGCGTCCGCGAAGGGCGCGGCGCGGTCGCCGAGACGGGGTTCCAGCTCGGCCGCGATGGAGCCGCGCCAGTCGACCAGGGTTCCAAAAACGTCGAAAATCAGGGCTTTGATCATGGTGCAAACGCTAGGGCGGTTCCGGATCGAATGGAATCATTCGCTCCGGAAAAACCGCCCGCTTTTCAGAGGGGCGGGCATTTTGCTCGCGCCGCTTGCGGCGCGACATGCCCTAGTGGGCGTGGCGGCGGCAGTCCACCGGTGGCGGTTGGGAAGAGTAGCGCCCTATTCCAGAAGGCGGAGGGAGAACAGCGCGATGGATTCTGAGTAGGAGACCAGGATTAGCATCACCAGAAGGATGCCGACGAATGGCAGGGTGCCCCGGAAGACTTTGACGATGGGGGTTTTGGAGATCGACGAAATCACGAAGAGGTTCATGCCGATGGGCGGCGTGATGACGGCGAGCTCCATGTTGAGGATCATGATGATCGCGAAGTGGATGGGGTCGATGCCGAGTTCGGCGAGCATCGGTTTGAAGATCGGCAGCGTGATGAGGATGACCGAGATGATCTCCAGGAAGCAGCCGAGGAAGAGCAACAGGCCGTTGACCATCAGGATGAAGACGACCGCCGACACGCCGATGGCGCCCATGATCTCGGCGAATTGGCTGGGGATCCGCTCCTGGGTGATGATGTAGCCGAACACCGATGTCGCGGCCATGATGATGAGGATCGCGGCGGAGAGGCGCCCGGCGTCGGCGGTCATGGTCCACAGCGAGGGCATTGCGGGCGAGCGATAGAGCGTGAAGGCGAGCGTTGTGGCGTAGCCGACCGACACAGCCGCCGCCTGCCCCGGCGTGAAGAGGCCGCTGTAGATGCCGCCCAGAATCAGGAACGGTAGCGCGACGACGGGCAGCGCACGCAGGAGGACGACGGCCTTGGGCGGGCGTGGCTCATCGTCGTCGGTTTCGGTCGCGATGCTGGAGGCGGGGTCGCGCAGGCGGTCGCCCATGATGGTGACGTACGCGCAGAAGACGAGGCCGATGAGAAGGCCCGGGCCGATGGCGGCGAGGAAGACTGAGGCAACGGAGACCTCTGCTACGGTCGCATAAATGATCAGCGGGACGGAGGGCGGGATCATGATGCCAAGGCCCCCGCCGGCCGCGACGAGACCCACCGAAAAGCGGCGCTCATAGCCGGCTTCGATGAGCTTGGGGATCATCACGCGGCCGATGGCGAGCGCGGTCGCGACGGACGATCCGCTGATGGCGCTGAAGACGATGGTGGACAGCATCGTCACCAGCGCGAGGCCGCCTCGGAGCCGGCCGAATAAAAGGTCGGCGGCGGCGACGAGGTCGTCGGTGGCGCGGGAACGGCCCAAGATGTCTGCGGCGAGGATGAAGAACGGGATCGACAACAGTTCGGTTTTGTTGAGGAACCAGAACATGTTGCTGGGCGCGATGGTCGGGTCGGAGCCGGTGAGGATGAACCAGACGACCGACACGAAGAGGAGCGCGAAGGCGATGGGCAGCCCGGTGAGGAGCACCGGGAAGATGAGCAGCATCACGAGGGCGAGCGCCTCCCCGCCTCCCATCATGACGGGGACAGCCGGGCGCGAACGAGCATCAGTGGGCGCTTTCCAGGGTGCGCTCGCTGGGCTGGGGGACGAGGGCGCGGGCGCCTGAGCGCACGGCGACTAGCGCGAAGGCCACCGGCATGATCGCCATCAACGGCCAGATTTTGACCTCGAGTGAGGAGACGGCGCGCTCGTTGATCATGCGCGAGAACATCACCGCATCGTACGCCGCCCAGGTGAGCACCAGCGCGAGAAGCGAGGTGAGCGCGTCGGCGATGCGTTGCAGGATGGCGGCGCTGCGCGGTGGCAGAGCGTGCGATAGGATGTCAATGGAGATGTTGCTGCGGGTGCGCTCGGCGGCGGCCATCCCAACGAAGACCATCCACAAAATCAGGTAGACCGAAATCTCCTCAAGGGCGTTGTAGGAGACGTTGATGAGGTTGCGGAACACGATCAGGCTGAGCGCGAGAAGCGCAGCGCCGCCAAGCGAGACAGCCAGAAATGCGGTCTCGATGGCGGCGGCAACGCGCTCGGTTTTCGACACGATGGCGCGAAGACTGGCCATGGGGTTCTGCCTCCGCGCCGGGCGCTGGCGTGGGCCTTAACGGGCTGCGTCGATCAACGCTTTCAGGTCATCGTCCTGGCCATCATAGACCGGCTGGACGGCGGCGACCCAGTTTGCTCGGTCGCCCTCGTCGAGGTTCAGCACGGTGATGCCCGCCTCACCCATCATATCGAGCGTCGCCTTCACCTCGGAGGCGATTTCGTTGCCGTTCCACTCGGTCGCGAACGCGGCAGCATCGACCACCGCCTGTTGGTTTTCCGCCGACAGACCGTCGAAGAAGCCTTTATTGATGGCGAAGATGTAACCGCCGAAGGCGAGGTCGACGATGGTCATCGTCTCCAAGACTTCGGTCAGCTTGATGGAGGCAGCGAAGCTTGGCGTGGTGATCGCGCCGTCGACCGTGTTGTTTTGCAGGGCGAGGTAGACTTCGCTGCCGGGAATGACGGTGGCGACGGCGCCGAGATTGGTGAGGGTCGCTTCCAGGAGGGCGGACGGGAAGGTGCGGATTTTAAGGCCTTCCAGCTCGGCAAGGCTGGTGACTTCATCGCCGGTGGTGAAGAGGTGCGTTGGGGTCTCGAACCAGAAGCCAAGCGGCTTCAGGCCAACCGCTTCCAGTTCGCCGGTGATTTTTTGGCCGATTTCGCCGTTCCAGGCGTTCGCGAGGTGGTCGTAGTCGGCAAACAGCATCGGCATCGTGAAGACCTTCACGCTGGGCGCGATGGACTCGTAGTAGCTGATGAAGGGCACGATGGCCTCGGTTTGACCGCGGATGGCGGCGTTCACTTCCTGGCGCGAGGGGATCAGCGAGGCGTTGGGGAAGGTCTCGACAGTGACCGCGCCGCCGGAGAGTTCGGTCAGCTTGTCGGCGAACACCTGGACCGTGCGGGCCTTCAGGTGCGTGTCGGACGTCTCGTAGGCGATGCGGATCGTGTCGGCTTGGGCGCCTGCGGCCAAGACTGTGGCTAGCGAGGCAACGCAGGCGATGGTCTTCAGTCGGCTCATCATGGTCGGTGTCCTTTCGTTCGTCAGGTCTTGGGTGTTGAGGTCAGAACAGGGTTGAGGCGGCGAGCGCGTCGTGCCGGCGGTGGCCGGCGGAGGACGTTGCGTCGTGGGCCGCCTCAGCGGTGGTCAGCACCAGCTCGCCGGCGGTGCCGACGCGCAGGGTCCAACCGTCCGGCACGTACGTGGTCGCCGTCATCTCTTGGATGATGGCTGGGCCATCGATGGCAGCGTCTGGGCTGAGCGCGCTGCGGAGGTGGATGGGGAGGTCGCCGTGTTGAGCGTCCGGCGCGGCGGCGTGGGTCGGGGTGGTATCGCTGGGGGCGCCGGTCATCATCGCGGTGAAGTTGGGCGGGGCGGCGCGGACGCTTGCGATCACGCGCAGGTTGACGATCTGGACGGTGCGCTCGTTATCGAGTCGGCCGAATTGGCGCTGGAACTCGGCCTCGAACGGCGTTCGGATGCCGCTGATGGTGGCGAGGTCGGAGACGGTGACGGTGAGTTCGTGGGATTGGCCCAGATACCGCGCGTCGACCTCGGTGCGCAGCTCGATGCGTGAGGGTGCAAAGCCGTCTGCGGTCAGTGTGTCTCGCAGATCGATTTCGAACTGCGCTGCGAGGTCGGCCAACTGGGCGCGGCCATCCTCGTCGAGGGTCAGGAGCACCGTTTCCTGGCGCTCTTCGAAGAGTTGCGCGCAGAGGCCGCCGAAGGCGGAGAAGGCGCCGGGGAGCGGCGGAATTAGCACTTTTGGGATGCCGAGTTCAGCGGCGATGAGACAGGCGTGCAGCGGCCCTGCCCCGCCGAAGGGCAGGAGCACGAGATCGCGGGGGTCGTAGCCGCGGGCGAGGGAGATTTCGTGCACCGCCGCGCTCATTTTCGTGACCGCGAGGTCGATGATGCCGGCGGCGGCGCCCGGCGCATCAAGGCCCATGCGGTTGCCGATGGTGCCGACGGCGGCGTCGGCGGCGGCGGTGTCGATCTTCAGGCTATCGCCAAGGGACTGGCCTCTGCCAATCCGGCCCAGCACAGCGTTGGCGTCGGTGACTGTGGCCTCGGTGCCGCCGCGGCCGTAGCAGGCGGGTCCGGGGCGCGAACCGGCACTTTGCGGACCGACGAAGACGCTGCCGCCCTCGTCCACGTGCGCTAGCGATCCGCCGCCGGCGCCCACCGTGTGGATCGCGAGCTGCGGGACCTTCACCATGATGCCCTCAAGCACGGTCTCGCGCTTGACCGGCCAGCGCCCGCCCGCCACGAGCGCGACGTCGCTTGATGTGCCGCCCATGTCGTAGGTGACGTAGTTGTCGATGCCGAGTTCGCGCGTGAGATGGTGCGCGGCTGCGATGCCTGCGGCGGGGCCAGAGAGCACCGTGCGGACGGGCATCGCGCGGACTTTATCTTCGCCCAGCAGGCCGCCGTTGGAGGCGATGGTCAGGAACGGACCGCTGTAGCCGCTTTGGCGAAGCGCACCCACCAGGCGCTGCGTGTAGGCGCCGACGAGGGGTTGCAGACACGCGTTCACGACGGTGGTTGAGAACCGCTCATACTCGCGGATTTCGTTCAGCACCTCATGGCTGACGCTGACGTGCTCGAACCGGTCGCGGAAAATTTTGGCGGCCGCGCGCTCGTGGGCGGGGTTGGCGTAGGCGTTGAGGAAGCCGATGGCTATGGCGTCGAACCCGTCTTTGAAAAGCGCGTTGGCGAGTTCGGTGACGGCGAACTCATCGAGCGGTACTTCCACTTCACCGTCGCCGCCCATGCGCTCGTAAACCCGGTACCGATCGCGGCGCGGGATGAGCGGTGGGGTGCGCACAAAGTACGGATCGTAGAGCGTGTTGGGCACCATGCGGGTGGTGCGGCCAAGCTCGATCACGTCGCGGAAGCCCGCTGTCGTGACGAATGCGGCGCGGGCGACCCGGCGCTCCAGGAGGGCGTTGGTGGCCACCGTGGTGCCGTGGACGATTGCATCGACTGCGCTGAGGTCCACCGCCGCTTTCTGGAGCGCGGCGAGGACGCCTTCGTCAGGCGCGGAGCGCACAGATGGGGCTTTGACGGCATCCACTGCGCCGGTGGCCGGGTTGTAGACGGTGAGGTCGGTGAACGTGCCGCCGACGTCGATGCCGATGATCAGGCCGCCGCTCATGGCACGCCTCGCTGGATAGGGCGACAGGTCATGCGTTGGCCTTTGCGAGGAAGGCTTGGCATGCGCGCTCGAACGCGACGGCGCTATCGCGGATGACGGTCTCGTCGTGGGCGAGGCTGACGAAGCGGCGGTTGCCGGGGAGGACGAAGATGCCGGCGCGGATGAGTTCGGTGTCGAACGCGACGAGCGCTTTGCGGTCCGACGCGATCACGTCGCCGAAGTTGCGCGGCTCGCGATCGGTGAACAGCATGTGCCACATGGGGCCGTGGCCGAAGCAGATGGCCGGGATCCGGTGGTCGCGCAAAATCTCGCTGAAGGTGGCACGGACCGAGCAGGCGATGTCGAACAGCTTTTGATAAACGCCCGGTTTGCGCAGCTCTTCCAGCATGGCCATGCCGGCGGCCATGCCGAGCGGATTGCCGTTGAGCGTACCGTTCACGTAGACGAAGCCGTCGCCGCCTTTGTTGCGCGGGTCGGCCTGATCCATGATGTCGGCGCGCCCGCAGACGGCTGCGACCGGTGTGCCGCCGCCGACGATTTTGCCGAGCGTGCACAGGTCCGGCACGATGCCGAAGTACTCCTGGGCGCCGCCGAGCGCGTAGCGCAGGCCCGTCACCACCTCGTCCATGATGAAGACGATGCCGCGGGCGGCGGCGAGCTGTTTCAAGCCGTCGAGGAAGCCGGGTTCGGGCCAGATGATCCGCTGCACGGGCTCAACGATGATGGCGGCCACTTCGCCCTCATGGGCGTCGAGGATGCCTTCGACGGCGGTGAGGTCGTTGAACGGCGCGATGAGGGTGAGGTCCTGCACGACGCCGGGGATGCCGGAGGTATCTGGGCGACCTGCGGGGAAGTTGGATCCAACCGATGGTGCGGTGGAGACCTGTGCGTAATCATGGTGGCCGTGATAGCCGCCCTCGAATTTCAGCACTTTTTCGCGGCCCGTGAAGGACCTCGCGAGGCGCATGGCATGGAAGGTGGCTTCCGAACCTGAGCCGCAGAAGCGTACCCGCTCGGCGCACGGGACGACCTCTTTCAGGAGGCGCGCGTATGTCAGCGCGTTTTCGTTGAGGTAGGCGAAGGCGTGGGTCCCGCGGGAGACTTGGTCGACGATGGCGCGGGAGACGGCTTCGGGCGCATGGCCCAGAATCAGCGGGCCGGAGCCGAGGCAGTAGTCGATATAGACGTTGCCGGAGGTGTCGTAGATCCGCGCGCCCTCGCCTCGCGCGAAGACAAAGCGCACATCGGGCGCGAGGGCGTTGCCGCCTAAGGCGCCGCCGGGCACGATCTCGAACGCTTCCTCAAGGTCGATGCGTTCGCGCTCGGTGGTGTTGCCGCCTCGGCCAAGGCGCGGGGCGTCGATCTCAGGCACGAAAGCTGATTCAGACGCTGATTCAGACATGGTGGCTCTCCGCGGGCGGGGCAGCTGGGGCGGCGCTTGATGTGGCGCGAAGTGTGGCTTGGCCCGATAGCGCGAGCGCGGCCGAGACCTCGACGGAGCGCGCGTTCTGCGCGGCGGCGCTATCGACCCAGAAGCGGCGAACCGCGCCTTTTTCCGGGACGATCTCAACCATTTGGCCGGGGGTCAGCGAGAGCGCGGCACGGACGTGCGAACCGGCGCGAAGGCGGCTCGGGGGCATAGTGTCGGGCGCTGCTTTCAGCTCGACCGTGGTTTCGTCTTTGGGGCTTGCGTCGTAGGGCGCCAGGTCGGTGACGATCCCGTCGGCCATGTCGGTGGCCAGCGCGACGCGGTCTCGCGCGGCCGGCGGGCCGAAGCCGCCGCCGCCGGAGGAGCGCATCACGACGACGTCGCCGCGCTGGAGCGGAAAGCCTGCGACCTTGCCGGGGAATGCTGAGGGTTCGATTTCGCGGCCATCCCGGCGGACGGTGGTGCGGTTGCCAGCGCCTGAGCGGCCGCCATTGACGCCGGCTGGCGCGACGAGGTTGCGGTCCGACAGGACTGAGAGTGCGCCGTGGTCTTCGGTGAGCTCCACCTCGCGCCACATGCCGGCGCCACCGCGCCACTGGCCAGGACCGCCGCTATCGGGCCGCAATTCGTTGCGCCGCACTTTCAGCGGGAAGATGGTTTCGATGACTTCGGCGGACTGGATCGAGACGTTTTCGCCCTCGTTGAAGGCGCGCACGGCGGGGTTTCCGTCGTGGCCGGCGAAGCCCCCTGTCCCGCCGGACGGGTACTCGTAGAAGATGTAGTTGCGGCCGCGCTTTGTGTCGGTGCCGCCGATATAGGTGTGGTTCGACGTGCCGCGGACATCGCCGGTGAGGCGGTCTGGGATGATGTTGGCGAGTGCGCCCATGACCGCCGCGTCGGACGCAAAGCGCACCTCGTTGAGGCCGCCGCAGGGCGCGGGCCACTCGGCGTTCAAAATTGTTCCGGGTGGGGCGAAGACTTCGATGGGTTCGGTGGTGCCTTCGTTGATGACGCCGGAGGGGTCGAGGAAGCTTTTGATGATGGTGAGGACGCTGGTGGCAGCGATGGCAACGCCCGCGTTGAGGGGCGCTTTGACCTGCGCGTGGGTGCCGGTGAAGTCCGCAGTGAGGCGGTCGCCGGCGACCGTGAGCGTGACCGCGACGTTGAGCGGGAAGAGCGCGGGGTCGTTCCCGTCGAGGTAGCCGACGCCGGAGTAGGCGCCGTCGGGCAGCTGCGCGATCCGGGCGCGCATACGGCGGGCGCTCGCTTCGAGCAGGCCGTCGGCGGCGCCGAGGACAGTGCCGAGGCCGTAGCGCTCGAAGAGTGCGTGAAGCCGGCCCTCTGCGACACGGCAGGTGGCGAGGACGACGTTGAAATCGGCCATCGCCTCGTCACTGACGCGGACGTTGTCGCGGATGAGGTCGAGCACTGGGCCGGCGCCAGACTTATCGGCTCGGGTGCAGTCGAGCCGTAGGCCCTCGTGCAGGATTTCCGATGCCGCGCCCGACAGGCTGCCGGGGGTCGTGCCGCCGATGTCGGCCCAGTGACTGCGGATGACGATGAAACCGACCCGCTTTGGGCCTTCGAAAAGCGGCCAGATGACGGCGACGTCGTTGAGGTGGGTGCCGCCGGTGTAGGGGTCGTTGTGCAGGAAGATGTCGGTGTCGGCGATCTCGTGGCCGAACTGGACGCAGCGGGCGATGAGGTGCCGCACGGTGTGGGCGACGGGAATGACGTGGAAGGG
>CAKZYH010000078.1 GCA_937884725.1 uncultured Paracoccaceae bacterium | reverse complement strand
GACACCAGCGGAGAGCCGCCGTCCGCCGGCCCCGCCGCAGCGACTTGCCGGGCAACCTCGGCCAAATCGTCGGGGGAGGCCGCCAAAACGTCCTCAGCGCTCACCGCAATCCTGTCGAGCGGCGAGCGCACCGCGGTCACTTCCTCGCGTGCCCCGCTCGCCACCACAAGCTGCGCCATCACCGCGAGAGCTTCGGGCTCCAACACCGTCCGGCCCGCCGGCGCCACCAACAGTGTCGCCACCTCCTGCGAGCGGCCAAAGCGGTCCTCCAACGCGTCAAACGCCTCGCGCGACGTGCTCGACTTGTCGAAATAGACCAGCACGTCAGGGTCGTGGACGAGCCGCTCGCCGGCGATAAAGCCGCTCACGGTGGCGACAACCAGCGCCAGCGCGATCAGAAAGCGAAAGCGCCGCGTCACGCTCGACAACGTGGATGCCCACGGCGCGACCTCCGTGGCCTCGCCCTCAGTGGGTGCAGTAACGGCGGCTGTCACGAAGCTGAGGCTAAAGGCCCGGGTTCACGAGGCCACCCAGAATTTGCGACACGAACGCGATATCGCCACCTCCGGTAGCGGTCTTGCGCGACAAATAGTCAAACACCCTGCCATCCTTCAAACCGTATTCGGCGAGATCGCGCACCTCTTGGTTGTCGTCGAGGTACACAACCAGGATCCGGCGATCCCGCACTGAGTTCTTCTGGAAAGCAAATGTGCGGCCAGTGACTTGGCTAATATAATAAAACGCCTCACCATCCATCAGCCCGGTGGTGGTCGGCGTGCCCAGCGCCAGCAAAACCTGCTCTCGCGACGAGCCGATGGGCACCTGTTCCAGCTGCTCCGGTGTGATCTTTTGTCCGCGGGTGAACTCCTCGCCGACGGCACACCCTGCCACGGCAAGCATCGCGACGATCGCTAACGCCTCGAAACGGCGACGCCTCTTCCTACATGAGGCGTTCGAAGGGTTCCGTGCCATGTTCAGCTTCTTTCGTAAAAAAACCAATCCGGCCATTGAGCCGCTGTATCAAACGGTGATCGCTCAGGCGAGAACGCCAATCTTCTATCAAAGCTACGGTGTGCCAGACACGCTGGACGGTCGCTTTGATATGATTGTTTTTCACCTAACGCCACTTATCGATCAATTAAGAGACGAGGAAGGGGCGATCACCCCCGACGGACAGGCGCTGTTCGACCGGTTTGTCGACGATATGGAAGACAATCTGCGCACGCTTGGCGTGGGTGACACCTCCGTTCCCAAGAAAATGAAGAAGATGGGCGAGGCGTTTTATGGCCGCTTTGCCGCCTACCGCGAAGCCTTCGACAACGATGACAGCTTGCGAACCGCCATCGCGCGCAACGTGCTCGGCGCAGAGAGCCTCGCCGATGAGGCCGCCACTGCAGCGCTGGCCGAGTACGCCAGAGCCATGCGCGCCAGCGCTGAGGCGAGCGACGTCCTCAGTGGTTTTGCCTTCCCCGACCCGGAAGAATTCTTGCCTGCGCCGGAGGGTGTCCGCTCGTGACCGCGCTTTGGTCTCGCCCAACAAATGTCCGCCACCTCGCCGATCAAACCCAACTGACCATCACCGCGACGGACGAAGAACGCGCCGATTTGGTCGAGACGCTGGACCTATCGGCGCTCGACCAACTGAGCGCGGACATCGTGCTGCGCGCCTGGCGCGGTGACGGTGTGCGGGTGGAAGGCCGCGTGATGGCAACGCTCAGCCAGCCGTGCGGGGTTACTCTAGAGCCCGTACCGTCCCAGATTGACGAGCGCTTCGAAGTCAAACTCCATCCGGACGCCGCAGAGAACCCAGCCTCCGATGTCGATGTGGACGTAGAGGAAGCCGATCCCCCAGAGCGGCTCGTCGCCAACACGGTGGACGTCGGCGCCATCGCGCTGGAACACTTCGTGTTGGCGCTCGATCCCTACCCGCGCGCGCCCGGCGCAGAGTTCGAACTGCCTGAGGAATTCCAGCCGGAGGAAGAGCCCTCACCGTTTGCTGTCTTGGCAAGCCTCAAAAAGGCCGATAGCTGACAGAGCGGGCGAAAGAACCCAGCACGCGGGCATCGGGTCCGGACGAAATGGAGCGCTATGACGCCAGGTGAGGAAATCCGCCTCTCCATCGACGGTATGGGAGGGGATGAAGGGCCCGAAATGGTGCTGCCGGGCCTCGCGGTGGCCTTGGTGCGCTGTCCCAATCTGAAATTCGATGTCTTCGGCGATGAAGCGACCCTTGTGCGCCGCCTCGCGGACCTGCCCGAGGTGAAAGCGGTCACCACCGTCCATCCCACCACCGTGTCCATCCCCATGGACGCTAAGCCAAGCCAAGCGCTGCGGATGGGGCGACGCGACAGCTCCATGTGGCGCGCGCTCGATGCAGTCAAATCAGGCACCTCCCAAGCGTGCGTGTCGGCCGGCAACACAGGCGCGCTGATGGCAATGGCAAAGTTCTGCCTGCGCCCAATGCCGGGCGTCGAACGTCCCGCACTTGCGGCTATCTGGCCGACGGTGCGCGGCGAGTGCATCGTGCTCGATGTCGGCGCCACCATCGGCGTCGAAACCAAGAGCATCGTCAGCAACGCCGTACTCGGCGCAGCCATGGCCCGCGCCGTCTTCGGCATCCCCTCGCCAACGGTCGGCCTCCTGAACATTGGCGTCGAGGAGGTGAAGGGGCTGGAAGAAGTGCGCGAAGCCGGCCAAATCCTGCGCGAACGCAACGCCACCGACATGCGCTACACCGGCTTCGTGGAGGGCGATGACATCGGCCGCGGCCTGGTCGATGTCGTGGTCACCGAAGGCTTTTCGGGCAACATCGCCCTCAAAACCGCAGAAGGCACCGCCCGTCAGCTCGCCGAATATCTGCGCATGTCCATCGGCAGGACCCTGCGCTCGCGCATCGGCTACCTCCTCATGAAACCCGCCTTCGCCCGGCTGCGCGACAAGATGGATCCGCGCAAAATCAACGGCGCGGTTTTCCTGGGCCTCAACGGCCTCACCATCAAAAGCCACGGCGGCACCGATGCAGAAGGGTTTGCAAGTGCGGTAGAGTTGGCGCACGACATGGTGCGGCATGGCCTGTTGACGCAAATCCGCCGAGATGTGGCCACACTAAAGGACGAGCCCGAACTTGCAGACGCGCGTTAGCACCGCCCCGACACCGGGCTCCGCCACGGACGATCGGCGCATCAAAGCGCGGATCGCCGGCGTCGGCTCAGCGCTGCCCGCGCGGATCATGTCCAACGATGATCTGGCAGAGTTCGTCGACACGTCCGACGAATGGATTTTTTCGCGCACTGGCATCAAACAGCGCCACATCGCGCAGGACGGTGAGTGCAGCTCCGACCTTGCCGAGCGCGCCGCCCGCGCGGCCCTCGACAACGCGGGAATGACCGTGGACGACATCGACCTGATCGTCGTCGCCACCGCCACCCCGGACAACACCTTCCCCGCCACCGCAGTCAGCGTGCAGCATCGCCTCGGCATGACCCACGGCGCCGCGTTCGATGTGGCCGCGGTCTGCTCCGGCTTCGTCTACGCGCTCACCGTCACCAACGCGATGATCGGCCAGGGCATGGCCAAACGCGCCTTGGTGATCGGCGCCGAAACCTTCTCGCGCATCCTCGATTGGGAAGACCGGACTACCTGCGTCCTTTTCGGCGATGGCGCCGGCGCGGTGGTCCTCGACAGTTCTGTCGGCGTGGGCGAGGGCCAAGCCGGCATCATCGCGACCTCCCTGCGCTCTGACGGCAGCCACAAAGACAAGCTGTTCGTCGACGGCGGTCCCTCCAGCACACAAACCGTCGGCCACCTTCGTATGCGCGGCCAGGACGTGTTCCGGTTCGCCATCTCCGCCACCGTCGATGTGGTGGAAGATGTGCTCGCCAAGGGCGGCATCACCGCCGACGACCTCGATTGGTTCGTCCCGCACCAGGCCAACAAGCGCATTATCGATGCCAGCGCAAAGAAACTCGGCATCGCACCTGAGAAGGTTATCCTAACGGTCCAAGACCACGGCAACACGTCTGCCGCATCCATACCCCTCGCTCTCGCAAGCCCCTCTTTTACCGCGCGAGTGAGACCCGGAGACTTAGTTTTGATCGAAGCTCTGGGTGGTGGCTTCACTTGGGGCGCTGCTCTGATCCGTTGGTAGGACCATTTTCTAATCAACGCACTAAAGCGTTGCCTTTCCATTTGTTTAGGCTATTTTCGGTCGCCGGCAGCGGTGTACGAATTGGCGGGGCAATGCCGGGAAGAACAATAACGCGGGCGGACATAGCCAACGCGATTCACGAGAAAGTGCGTGTTCCAAGGGTGGAAGCCGCACAGCTTCTCGACCAGACAATCTCCGAAATCGTGTCGGCGTTAGAACGTGGCGAATCGGTGCGCCTGTCCTCCTTCGGCGCCTTCGAAGTCCGCGACAAAAGCCAACGCGTCGGCCGCAACCCCAAAACCGGCCAAGAGGTCCCCATTGAGGAGCGCCGCGTTGTCACCTTCCGCGCCAGCGATGTCCTGAAGCAGCACGTCAACAACGGGTCAGGCTCTGACGACGACTGACAGCGCCCGCGATGTCGCTGAGCGGAAGGGAGCGCCATGAGCACTGAGGTCATCGGCGCCGACGACGTGGCCGCAGTGCTCGGCATCTCACGCAGCCTGCTCACCCATGTCGTCCGGCTATCCGGCGTGCGCTTCATGCGCGCCAGCGATGGCACGCAATCGCTCCGGGCGGAGGATGCCGCTTTGGTGGCCGGCCTCGCCACAGCGCTCTATCACGAGGAAGTTGCAGAGCGCCTCGTCAAAGCCTCTCTCGCCGAGGGCAGCACCAGCGCCTTCCGCGCCCAAGGCGCCGACCTCCTGGGCCTCGACCTAGAGCCCCAACCGCCCACACGCCCAGTCCCCGCCGACGCCGTCCTGCGCCAGTCGGACACCGCTCCGCCGCCACGCCAGCACCGCGCCACGCCATCGGACGGCACCCGCGAAGAAATCCTCGCCGAGCTCAACGCCTGCCTCTCGATCCTCCAATCGTCCCGCTGATCGCGCCGCCGCCACCGCGCGGCATTTGACAGAGGCAACACCGCTCCGCCACCGTTTAAGAAAACGCTCCAGCGCAAGAACACCGGCGGAAACACCCTATGACGGCCCCGATCATCGCCATCGACCAAGGCACCACCTCCACCCGCGCCATCGTCTTCGACGGCAACCAAAAGATCATCGCGGTCGCGCAGCAGGAATTCCCCCAGCATTTCCCGCGCTCCGGTTGGGTCGAGCACGACCTTGAAGACATCTGGTCGACCACAGTCGCCACAGTGCGCGACGCCCTCGCCAAATCCGGCCTCGCCGCCGCCGACATCGCCGCGATCGGTATCACCAACCAGCGCGAAACCACCGCCATCTGGGACCGCGAGACCGGCAAACCCATCCACCGCGCCATCGTCTGGCAGGACCGTCGCACCGCCGCGCGCTGCGCAGAACTCAAGGCCAGCGGCGCCGAAACCATGGTGACCGAGCGCACCGGCCTCCTCCTTGACCCCTATTTCTCCGGCACCAAAGCTGCCTGGATCCTCGACCATGTGGACGGCGCGCGCGCCAAGGCGGAGGAGGGCAAACTCGCCTTCGGCACCATCGACACGTTCCTCATCTCCCGCCTTACAGGCCGCTTCGTCACCGACGTCACCAACGCCTCGCGCACGCTGCTCTTCGACATCGAAAAGTGCGATTGGGACGACGACCTGTGCGATCTCATCGGCGTTCCAACCCCCATGCTCGCCGAGCCCCATGCCAACGCGGCCGACTTCGGCGCCACCGACCCCGACCTCTTCGGTGCCGCGATCCCCGTCCGCGGTGTGGCGGGCGACCAGCAGGCCGCGGTGATCGGCAACGCCTGCTTCAAGCCCGGCATGGTCAAAAGCACCTACGGCACCGGCTGCTTTGCGCTCATCAACACGGGCACCACCCGCGTCCACTCCCGCCACCGCCTCCTCTCAACGGTCGCCTATCAGTTGGGTGGCGTCACCAACTACGCGCTGGAAGGCGCCATCTTCGTTGCCGGCGCAGCTGTCCAGTGGCTGCGCGACGGCATAAAAGTCATCGACCACGCGGCCCAATCCGGCGTCCTCGCCGCTGAGGCCGACCCGGAGCAAGCCGTCACGCTCGTCCCCGCCTTCGTCGGCCTCGGCGCGCCCCACTGGGATGCCGACGCCCGCGGCGCCATGTTCGGCCTCACCCGCGGCACGGGCCCCGCCGAGTTCGCCAAAGCCGCCCTGGAAAGCGTCGCCTTCCAAACCTTTGACCTCGTCGACGCCATGCAAAAGGACTACGCCCAAGACAGCACCACGGTTCTGCGCGTCGACGGCGGCATGGTCGCCAGCGACTACGCCATGCAGTCCCTGTCCGACATTTTGAACGCCCCCGTGGATCGCCCCGTGATCGCCGAGACCACCGCATTCGGCGCCGCCTGGCTCGCCGGTTACGGCGCCGGCGTCTGGCCCGGCCAGGACGAGTTCGCCGCGAGCTGGGCGCGAGACCGCCGCTTCGAGCCCGCCATGGACAGCGACACCCGATCCGCCGCCCTCGCGCGGTGGCACGATGCGGTGCGCCGGACTCTCACCGCCGGCTAGCCCGCCTCCCGTCGCCAAGTCGACTTTTGACAAGGCGCTTAAGCCATGGCGTAATTTAGAATTAGAGAGGCCAAAACAGGCCCGGGACTTCGGGAGAAACGCTATGAGCCGGGCGCTCGCCGTTTTTCACGGCCAATTTGGCCGTGCATCATTGTACAAACTGAACCGGCCCCTCGCGCCGCACGCGCACCGCGAAGGGCACCTGATTTTCCTCGTCGAAGGCGCCCCGGCGACCATCGTCGTAGACGGCGAGGCCCACGCCATTACGCCGGACCAAGGCGTCGCCATCAGCCCGTGGCAGCCCCACGAATTCCACCCCGGAGACTTCTCCGAAGGCGCAGTCTTTCTGACGCTGTACATCTCGCCCCGCTGGTTCTCCGACCGCGCGGAGGGCGTCCACGAACACATGCGCTTCGGATCGGTCCCCTTCCGGCGAGAACGCCACATCGACAAGACTGTCGAGCGCGTCGTCAACGCGCAAATGGAAGGCGTCCGCGGCGACCTTTTTGAAGGCGAACTCCTCGCGCTCACCGGCGCATCCTTCGAAGCGTCATGGCAGGCCGAAAACGCCGGCCAAATCCCCGTGTGGTCCCGCGCCAGCGACTTTCGCATTCGCAACGCCATCCGCCTGATGAATGAGCGCGTCACAGACAACTGCGTGCTCGACAAAATCGCCCGCGACGCCGGCCTCTCCCGGCCGCATTTTTACAAGCTCTTCCGCCAGCACGTCGGGCTCACCCCGAACCTTTATCTCAACACGCTGCGGCTCGAAAAATCCATCGACCGCCTGATTAGCTCAGCCGACGCAGTGACCTCCATCGGCCTCGATCTCGGCTTTGCGAGCCAAGCAAGCTTCACCCGCTTTTTCTCCAACAATGTGGGCATCGCGCCGACCGACTATCGCCGCGTCTCGCTGATGAACTGAGCCGGGCGCCCCACGCTGTCCACCGTGCGTCGAATGCCAGACCTTGGGGTACGTGGACGCTCGCCCGCGCTGGGTACAAAGTGGGGGCGTTTGGAGCCGTGCAGGTGAGCCATTGATCCGCTTTGCTGAGCGACGCCCGATCTGGTCGGCGATCATCGTCCTCGCGGTGGCCGTCCTGCTGTGGCTCATCTTTGCGCCATGGCCGCAGGGCCTGATCGACGTGATCGGCCGCAAGAAAATCTTTCTGAACGCGCTCTTCAACGGCATCACCCTTGGCGCGCTCTACTTCCTCGTTGCCTCAGGCTTCACGCTCATCTTCGGCCTCATGAAGAACGTGAACCTTGCCCACGGTTCGCTCTACATGCTGGGCGGCTATCTCGGCTACGAAGTCGCCGACGCCACCGGCTATTGGCTCCTCTCGTTCGTGGTCGCGTTCGTGGTGGTCGGCGCGCTCGGTGTTCTGCTCCAAGTCGCCGTCTTCCGGCGTATGGAGGGCCAGGATCTTAAGCAAACCCTTGTCACCATTGGCATTTCCATCGTCATCGCCGACATCATGCTGTGGATCTGGGGCGGCGATTTTTACACAATCCAGACCCCGACCTGGCTCTCAGGCCCCATGGAGCTGCCGCTCATCACCGGCGTCTCCCGCCGCACTGGCGAGTTCATTTATCTCAAATACCCCATCGTCCGCCTCGCGATCCTCGCGGCGGCCATCGCTATCGGGATCGCCATGTGGTTGGCGCTTAACCGCACGCGCATCGGCATGCTGGTCCGCGCCGGCGTCGACGACCGCGATATGCTGTCGGCAACGGGCGTTCGCATTCAGCGCGTCTTTGTCCTGGTGTTCGCCTTCGGGGCTGGCCTCGCGGGGGTCGCCGGCGTCATTGGCGGCACGTTCCAGTCCGTCGCGCCGGGGGAGGACATACGCTTCCTGCTCGCCTCGCTCGTCGTGGTCATCGTCGGCGGCATGGGCTCCATCCCGGGCGCCGCGCTGGGGGCGGTCCTGATCGGTCTCGCCGAGCAGTTCGGCTCGGTCTACGCGCCGACCTACGCCGTCGTGCTCACCTTCCTCATCATGGTGATCGTGCTCGCCTTCCGCCCCCAAGGGCTCATCTCGGTGGAGCGACGCTAGGTGGCCCTCGCTGAGCGAAACACCACCGGCCGCGACATCTCATCGGGCGCATGGTGGGATGTGACGCGCATCCCGCTGTCCTTCTGGGTCGGCGCGGTGGTCCTCCTCATCCTGCCCCTCATCGCGGGGGACTTCATCCTGCGCCAGATCATCACCTACGCGATGATTCTGGGCATGATTTCCCTCTCGCTGATGTTCCTCGCGGGCTACGGCAACATGGTCAGCCTCGCCCAAATGACCATCGCGGGCGTGTCAGCCTACATGGTGGCGATCTTCGGCACCTCCGCCGTCGACACCATCTCGCTCGGCTGGCCATGGTGGGCGGCGGCGCTGGCGGGGATCATCATCGCCACCATCTTCGGCACTCTTACCGGTGCCATCGCGGTGCGCACCGAGGGCATCTACACGATCATGATCACGCTCGCGATTGCCGCAGGCATGTTCTACCTCGTCCGACAAAACTATACGCTTTTCAATGGCTTCTCTGGAATGAACCAGGTCGGCGGGCCGCAGTTCTGGGGGATCAACTGGCGCGATCCCGTGCCGCTTTATTTCGTCACCACGGTCTGCGCCGTCTGCGCCTACTACGGCGTGATCTATGTCTCTCGCTCCCCTTTCGGCCTCGCCCTCCAGGGCGTGCGCGATAACGCCCGCCGGATGGGCGCGCTCGGCTTCAACGTCACGGCCCACCGCATCGCAGCTTACGCCTTCGCCTCCTTCATCGCGGGCGTGGCGGGCGTGCTCCTCGTCTGGCTCAACGGCCAGGTGTCGCCCGGTACGATCGGCGTTGGCCCGGCCATCGACATCCTGATCATCGCGGTGGTCGGCGGCCTCGCGCACCCCATCGGCCCGTTCCTGGGCGCGATCCTTTACGTCCTTCTGCGCACGTTCGCCATCGACGTTTTGGTCGCGCTGGGCCTCGGCGGCGAGCGCTTCCAGCTCCTCATCGGCCTTGGCTTTCTCCTCGTCGTCTTCTTCTCCTCCGACGGCATCTTGGGCCTATGGAAACGGTTCCGCGAACGCGGCAACCGCGACCCCCTCACAGGCGAAAACCGTGATGCTTAGCCGGCGACAAGCGCGCGCCCATGGCTGAGTCCGTCGCCGCCCGGATTGCCGCCACCGGCACAGCCAACGCCCTGGAATTGCGCGGTGTATCGCGCATGTTCGGCGCGCTCGCCGCCCTCACCGATATCTCCATGACCGTGGCGCCAGGCGAGCGTCGCGCGGTCCTTGGATCCAACGGCGCCGGCAAAACGACCCTCTTCAACTGCATCACCGGCGATTTCCCGCCAAGCTCCGGTTCGATCCGCCTTTTCGGCGAGGACGTCACTGCGTTCCCGCCGCAAGAGCGCATCCGCCGGGGCCTGCGCCGCACCTATCAAATCAGCCTCCTGTTCACCGGCCTCTCGGTGCTTGACAACGTCTATCTCGCCTGCCGCGGCGTCTCCCGCGGCCGCTTTTCCATGCTGCGTCCCCCCCGCAATGACGCTCTTCTCGCCTCGGCCGAAGACCTGGTGGAGGCCGTGCACCTCACCCCGCAGCGTGGCACGCTGGTGGCGAACCTCGCCTATGGCCAACAGCGCCAGCTGGAAATCGCCCTCGCACTCGCGGGTGCCCCCCGCTTCGTCCTGTTCGACGAGCCGGCGGCCGGCCTATCACCCACCGAGCGGCGCGAACTCATCGAGATTCTCACCGGCCTGCCGGAGCACATGGGCTATATGATTATCGAGCACGACATGGATGTTGCGCTCCGCGTCGCCGAAAAGGTGACGATGATGCATAATGGCCGTATTTTTAAGGAAGGACTCCCGCAAGAGATCGAAGAGGACGAAGAAGTCCAGGAACTCTACTTAGGAGGCGGCCATGGCGGACACTAACCCCTACATGTGGCACCAAGATGCGTACGTGCGCGAGGCCAACCTCGCCTGGCGCCGGTGCCAGGTGGTTTTCGCGGCAAGAGGCGCGTTCAACCAAACTCATCCGACCCCCGCTGGACCGGGCACCGAGCGGAGCCAAGTGCTGCACTCTGACCCCGATCGAGGCGAGGGCGGGGTACCTCTTCCGCCTTCATGACCGCCACCACCCGCACCATAACGGCCCCGGTTCTTGAGGTCCGCGACCTCAACGTTTTCTACGGTCACTCCCATGCGCTGCAGGGCGTCAACCTCACGCTGCCGTCTGGCGTGCTGTCGGTGGTCGGCCGGAACGGGATGGGCAAGACGACCACCTGTAAGGCGATTATGGGGATGGTGTCGTCGTCCGGATCGATCCGGCTGAACGGCGAGGAAATCCGCGGCAAAACCTCCACCGACATCGCTCGGATGGGGGTCGGTTACGTCCCGCAAGGCCGCCGCCTTTGGCGCTCCCTCACCGTTGACGAGCACCTCAAAATGGTCGCCCAGCCTGGCGGTCAGTGGTCCCCTGAGCGCGTCTACGCCACCTTCCCGCGCCTGGCGGAGCGGAAAGGAAACGGCGGCGGGCAGTTGTCGGGCGGCGAACAGCAAATGCTCGCCATTTCCCGCGCGCTTCTCACCAATCCGCGACTATTGGTGATGGACGAGCCCACCGAGGGGCTCGCGCCGGTCATCGTCGATCAAGTTATCGAGATGCTGATCCGGCTCGGCGAAGAGGGCCAGCACGTTCTGGTCATCGAGCAGAACATCGGTGTTGCCTGTGAGGTGGCGCCCAACGTTGCGATCATGGTCAATGGCCGTATCGACCGCGTTCTCGATTCCGGCCAACTCTCGTCCGACCGCGACCTGCAGCAACGCCTCCTCGGCGTCGGCAGGCACGCCCACGACGACACGCCGGACGCCGATGTCCCTCTGGAGGAGAGCGCGGCGGCTGAGGTGCGCGGCCCCACCAAGATTTACGTCTCCAACCCGACACCGCCGACGCGCTGGTCGAAGCCGGTCCCGGTTCGCCTCCTCGAAGCGCAGGCACGCACCGTTTCCGAGCCCACCCGCACGGCGGCCAACGCCAACCAGCCGGAGCTGCGGCCGCTGTCGACGACGGGCGAGCGCGTTGTTTTGGTGGCCGGAACGCTCGACACCAAGGGCCCCGAGCTGCGCTACATCCGCGACATTATCCGCGGCCAGGGTCTGCCGGTCCGTCTGGTGGATTTGTCGACATCGGGCGGTCACTCCGGCGCTGAAGTGCCGGCCCACCAGGTGGCGGCGTTCCACCCCCGCGGCGCATCGGGCGTGTTTACGAAGGACCGCGGCGAGAGCGTGGCGGGTATGACGCTGGCCTTCGAACGCTGGATGAGCCGTCAGTCCGGGGTCGCGGGCATCATCGGCGCCGGCGGCTCCGGCGGCACGGCCATGATCGCCCCCGCCATGCGCCAGCTTCCGGTGGGCGTGCCCAAGTTTATCGTCTCCACGATCGCATCGGGCAACGTGCGCCAGTATGTGGGCGCGTCGGACATCACGATCATGCACTCGGTCGCCGACGTGCAGGGCCTGAACGAGATCACCAAGAAAGTGCTCGCCAACGCAGCGTACGGCCTGGCGGGGATGGTGGCTGGGGCCGCTGCGGCGAATGCGGCTGCAACGCCGGCGGGGCTGCCGCCGGTTGGGCTGACGATGTTCGGCGTCACGACGCAGTGCGTCCAGCAAATCTCTGCTGCAATCAGAGAGAGCCACGATTGCCTGGTGTTTCATGCCACTGGGATCGGCGGGCAGGCGATGGAAACGCTCATCGATTCGGGCATGGTGAAGGCGGTCATCGACGTCACCACGACCGAGATTTGCGACATGATGATGGGCGGCGTTTTTCCCGCCACCGAGGATCGTTTTGGGGCAGTGATCCGCACGAAAATCCCCTACGTAGGGTCTGTGGGGGCGCTCGATATGGTGAACTTTGCGGCGCCTGAGACTGTGCCGGAGCATTATCGCAGCCGCACGCTCTACGAGCATAATCCGCAGATCACGCTGATGCGCACCACGGCGGAGGAGAATGCGCGGATGGGGGCGTGGATCGGCGAGCGGCTGAACGCGATGGATGGACCGGTGCGCTTTTTCATCCCCGAGGGAGGGGTGTCAGCGCTCGATCAGCCTGGCGGTGCGTTCCATGACCCGGCGGCGGATAAGGCGTTGTTTGATGCCATCACCCGGACGGTGCGCCAGACGAGCAACCGTCAGATTATCAGGCGGCCTGAGAATATTAATGATCCAGCCTTCTCAGCGGCGGTTGTGGAGGCGTTCCGCACGCTTCACGGCATAGCGAGCCCGAAGCGAAAGGCTGTTTAGCGGCGCGAGAAGAAGCCGAGAGCGCGGTTGGCGAGGCGGCGGGATTTGCGGCCGCTGCGGGTGCCGTCAGTTTGGCTGCTGCTGTCGGACTGACGGTGTGTGGCTTCGAAAATCGCGCTCATCTCGTGGGGAGCGAAGGGGCCGGTGGGGGTCATAGTGTTCATGGCGATGTCCAATCGTGCGTGCGGTTAGTTGCAGTTTTCAGGGGTGAACATGCAGCGCAAAAAGTGGGGGCTGCCGCCGGCAAGGGCCGGGGAGGCTGCGGTGGCCCACAGAACTGCTGCGACTGCAAGAGTATGGACGACTGGGCGCATCGGTATTCTCCGGTTCTGCGCGGGCTAGGTGATGATGAACGCCGCTGCGGCGGGGGAAACCGCGCAGGCGATGGCTGCCAGAAGAACGAAAGCTTCGGTGGCGAACGACTTGATCATGATGGTCTCCCGTTGGGCTTTGTTGTGGTCTTCGTTTCGACAGTTTTAGATTTGGCATCATTGATCGGCGGCGTCCGTGATGGTGATCACGCTTTGGTCGCTGCCGGTTTGTTGGCTTCGAACATCAGCTGCGTTTGTGCCGGGCTAACGTTCACCGCTGCAGGCAGACCGCCGAGCAGCGAGGTTGCGATGGCCGGGAGCGCCACAGTTGCGGCGACCAGCGTTGCTGCGAGGAGAGTCGCGAGCACCACGCCTTGCAGGGTGAGGGGGAGCGGCACGCGTTTCACCACCAACCCATGTACATGTAAGGAACGGCGCCCGGCGTATCGGCGTCGGTGGGGATGAATTGAGGGCCTGCCAGCGCTGTGCAGGCGGACGTCAGAGCGGCGCGGCGGCGCACCTTGCGGCGCATCGCTGCCATGGAAGGTTTTTTCCTCAGATGCTGTGTCATGTCCTGGCCTTGTGTTTGGGGCTTACTGCGTTGATGACCCCAATGTGGCTGTGGATTGGCGCCGACGCTGTGCTTCACGTCACGGTTTGACGTTTGGAGGTCGCAATGGCGTTGCGCGCGGAAATTGTCGCGAAATTTCAGGATATGAAGCGGCGGGGTGAGCCCATCGTCGGCGGTGGCGCCGGCACCGGCTTGTCGGCGAAGTGTGAAGAAGCCGGCGGAATCGATTTGATCGTGATTTATAATTCCGGGCGGTTTCGCATGGCGGGGCGCGGCTCGTTGGCCGGGCTGTTGGCCTATGGCGATGCCAACGCCATTGTCATGGAGATGGCGCGAGAAGTTTTGCCGGTGGTGAAGAACACTCCGGTGCTCGCCGGTGTGAACGGAACGGACCCGTTTCGCTCGATGGACAAGTTTTTGGATGAGGTAAAGGCGGCAGGCTTTGCAGGCGTCCAGAACTTTCCGACGGTTGGGCTCATCGACGGGACGTTCCGGGCGAACCTTGAGGAGACCGGCATGTCGTTCTCCCTGGAGGTCGACATGATTGCCGCAGCCGCTGAAAAGGATCTTCTGACGACGCCGTATGTGTTTTGTGAGGCGGATGCGGAGGCGATGGCGAAGGCCGGGGCGGACGTGATTGTGGTGCACCTGGGGCTGACCACAGGGGGCAGCATTGGGGCCGATACGGCAATGACGCTGGAGGACTGCCCGGGGACCGTGGACCGGTGGGCGGCGGCGGCGCTGGCGGTAAACCCGGACGCCATCATGCTGGTGCACGGTGGGCCGGTGGCGATGCCGGACGATGCCGCGTTTGTGCTGAAGAACACCAAGCACTGCCACGGATTTTATGGGGCCTCGTCCATGGAGCGGCTGCCTACGGAGGTGGCGCTGACCGAGCAGACGCGGGCATTTAAAGCGATCGTTCGCGCTTAGCCGTTTTTCACGAACGTGATTTGGGCATAGCTTCGTTGGCCGTTCACCCAGGCGGTGTAGTTGGGGTGGCCGGGCTGAAGCGCTGTGTTGAGGAAGCTTTGTCCCAGTGGCCGCTTCAAGAATGCGGCCGGCAAGCCCTTGAAGACAGCGGCTCGCTCCGATGCAAATCGCACCACCGAGCGCCGTGCATCGTCGGTGAGGTCGGCGAACTCTACCAACGAGAGTTGCGTTCCAGCAAAGGCAGCTTTCACGGCATCGCGTGCCTCCGCAGCCGGGACGTTCAACATTTCTACGCCGACGAACGCCCCGTTGGGTTTGAGGACACGGTCCAGCGCGGCGGTGATTGCTCTTTGCTTCGCGAGCTTATGGTGGAAAAGGCTCTCCACGGTGAAGGCGCCGGAAAAGGTGTGGTGGCTGTTTGTAAGCGTGGCACCATCGGCTCTCATAAGTCTGCGCCCGCGTGCGCGCCCGCTAACCACGGCAACCGCGCTGGTATCCACGCCCCGTAGCCGCCAGCCTTTCCGCCGCGCCAGAGGGTGGCCCGTTCCAAAGCCAGCGCCCACTTCCAAGATGTCCGCGGAGTCGTGGCTTTGAAGCCGAGTTGAGAGGCTGTCGAGGCCGAGTTGGTAGGCAGCCACCTGTGCATCGCGCAGCGATCCGGCCTGATTCTCGTCGCTATCAATGCCGATATTCAGGAAGTCTATGCCTTTAATTGTCAGCCATACGTAGATGAGTTCGTTTCGATTCGACCACACAGAACACCTCAGCTCTTCTTGGGCCGCCTGAACTGGCGGATGGAAGAGCGAATGTTTTGTCTGTCCAGATTTTTACGACACAAATGAAGTAACTATTTTGTAATTATCATCTAATTGCAAAAATACTTGATTGAATATTTAGTGTTTCATCGCGATTCGGGTGTGAATTCATGTGAGTGAATCGTGTCTGGCCTTTGAATGACGCCCAGCTGCCACGTAAAAAACCGTCGAGGGGAGGGGCGCGCGCTGCATCGAGCCGATGAGTGTTAGGGAGTGCGAAGGCTCTTGGCGGCATCGACAGCGCTCATGCCTTTGCAGCCATGATTGCCTCAGAAAGCAGGGAGCGTTTAGGGGGGCTTGCGATGCGCCATAGCGGGGCAGTGATTGGGAAGTGAGTCTTGCCGGACTTTGCGGTACAGAGGCGTTGCTGTACTGAGGCGAACGAGTAAAGCGACACACTTGCGGGCATGTGCAGAACACTTGCCCTGTGAGCGATGTGCGGAGCGCGCGGTGGCTACAGACGAGGGCCGGTATCGCAAGTGGTGGGTTCTTGCCGCCATGGCACTTTGCGGCGGCGTAATCATGCTGGACGAAACGGTGGTGGGTGTCGCGCTGCCTACGCTTCGACAGGACCTCAACATGACGCCAAGCGGGGCGCATTGGGTCATCAGCATTTATATGCTGGTCTTTGCGTGTTGTGCTGCAGCTGGTGGGCGGTTGGGCGATCTTATTGGGTATCGTCGGTTGCTCTTGCTCGGGGCCGGGCTTTTTGCGGGTGGCTCGCGGGCTTGCGGGTTAGCCTCGAACGGCCCGATGTTGATCGCGGCGCGTCCTGTTCAGGGGCTTGGGGCGGCGGCGATTTTCCCCATGACAGTCGCCATGATCATGGTTGCTTTTGGCAAAGAACGGCGCGGCATGGCCATGGGGTTGTTGGCCTCAGTGAGCACAGTGTTTCTGGCACTGGGGCCGATTACTGGTGGTTACCTGAGTGAAGCCGTGTCGTGGCGCTGGATATTTTGGATCAACATTCCGGTGGTGATTCTGGCGGCTGCGATTGTGGCCGTCGCGTTTCCGCGGCAACCGTCTCGCGGGGGGCGTGAGCCGTTCGATGTCCACGGTCTTGTCACGCTTGTCGGAGGTTTGAGCCTTCTCGTGTTGGCGATTATGCAGGGGCCGGCATGGGGGTGGACGAGCGCTTCGATCGTCGGTGCTTTTGCCGGGGCTGTTGGGTTACTCGCAGTGTTTGTCGTGGTTGAAACACGCAAAGATGCGCCACTGATCAATGTTGAGCTTTTTACGCACAAGTCGTTCAGTGCGGCGAACTTGATCATGTTTACTGCGCAGTATTCCAAGATTGCGATTGTCGTATTTGGGGCGCTGTATTTTCAGGATGCACTTGGAATGCAGCCCTTGATGGCGGGGGCGGCGCTTTTGCTGGCGGTCGCAGGGCTGCCGTTTTTGTCCCCGTGGGTTGGTCGGGTGGCCGACCGGGCTGGTGCGCGACGCTTGGTGCTGGCCGGTTTGACGGTGGCGACAGGGGCGATGTTTTTGATCGCTTTCGCCGCCGCGGTCGGCAGTTTTGCGGGGGTGGCGCTGGGGCTTGTGGCGTGGGGGCTTGGCATGCCGTTCGTGTATTCGCCTGTCATGCGCGAGATGGCGAATGCAGTTCCGGCGGACCAACAGGGTCAGGTGGGCGGTATTGGAGTAACCTTTCGGTTGATGGGCGGGAGCGTGGCAGCAGCGGTCGGGAGCAGTATTTTATCGTCTTCGGACAATTTTCGGTGGGTGTTTTTGTCCACTGCCGTGCTGATGCTGGTGGCGCTTGGCGCTGGGGTGATCGCGTTGAAGCGTGACGGGGCGGCCTTGGGGGAGCACCATCATCACTGGCTGCGCTTTTTTAGTCACTGAGCCTGCCAGCGTCCGGCAGGCGACTGGGGAGAACTATGGCGCAGCATGACGCGATGCAGACCGTGCAGGATGACGTGGCCGTCGAACACAGGGCGATGGATCTGACGCGATGGGCCAACCTTGGCATGGGCATTGTTGGCGCGCTGGCGGCATGGGCGTCGAGCTCTCAGGCGGTGCTGATCGACGGGCTGCTCTCGCTGATTGGGTATATTGCAGCGGTTTACGCAATGCGGATCAGCAAAACGGCGCATCTTGGGCCGAACCGGCAACGGCCCTTTGGTCATGCTGCGGACGAAGCGCTGTATGCCATGTTTCGAAGCCTGGCGTTACTTGGGCTGGTGCTGTTTGGTATTTCACAAGCGGTGCTGGGGATTGCTGATTACATTGTTAGTGGACAGGTGGAGCGGGTGTGGCTGCCGCCTGTTGCGGTGTATGCCGCACTTGTTGCCTCGACGTGTTTCGCGCTTGCGGTGATCCATTGGCGGGCATGGACGCGGACGGGCCGAAAGAGCGAGATGCTGAAGCTTGAGGCGACGGCGTCGGTCTATGACGGCTTTATCACGCTGCTGGCGGGGGCAGGCCTTTTGTCGGCGCCGCTCATGGTCGGGACGGCGCTTGCGCCGTTAGCGCCAGTGATGGATTCTGTGACAGTTCTTATTCTGTGCAGTGTTGCGACTGTGAGTTACTGGCGGGTGTTTCGCAAAGGCGTGGCGCAGCTTGCTGGTTACCCCGCCTCGACACGCGATCAAATTGCCTTGCGCCGTTCGCTCAAGCGCGCGCTTGGCGATCGTGGCGGTCACATCATTGACGTGGCCGTCGTGCGCATGGGGCGCAAGCTTGACGCTGTTGTCTATTATGATCCGGGAGTAGCGGTGACGGCCGAGGACGTAGACGCGCTGACGCGGCAGATGGATCGCCAGCTTGCGCTCGATATCGGTCCCGTTTCGGTTGTGATTGTGGTGTCGAAAGCTGGACGGGAGTTGGACTGACTGCTTCGGTGAGAGGCGGAACCGTGCTTGCGCTCAGAGTTTAGCGTGATTCTTGAGCGGACAGCTTGGTTCAAACCGTTGTTGAGGCGCGCTAACGCGCAAGAACGTCGTAGGGGTAGGAGGATCATCATGGATAAAGTGCTCAAAGCAGCGTTTGGCCTACTATTTGTTCTGTTGACCGTCACTTCCAGCGTGGCGGAGCCGTGGACGGTCGATCCCCTCCCGCAATCGTCCAAACTGTATGCTGGTGAGGAGATACTTTCGACTAACGGTATTGAGGCGCTCGTATACTTTCGTAAGGGAGATCCGGAGCAGCCATTGGTGGTCTTTGTTCCGGGCGGGTTCCATCTGGCCCGTGTGGCTTATGGGTATCCGGACGGGCGGGATGAAGACTTTCTTGCCCATTGGCTTAAGAGGCGTGGTTATTCCTTCCTTGGCGCGTCGTACCCAACGGGGAATGAGGTGTATTCGAAGGTTTATCCTGCCTTCTCGATCCGAGATTGGGGAAAGCAGGTCGCGGCGGTTGCCAAACACTACATTGACAAGGAGGGGCTGTCGGAGCGTGTCATCGTCCTTGGTTGGAGCGCTGGCGGGCAGATCGCCCAGTCTGTGTATGAAGCGATGTCTGACACAGGCCTCGACTTAGAGCTGTTCGTGTCGCTGGCTTCGACCCCGCCTATACCGCTGCTCCTGGCTGCACCCGGCGCGATATCAAAGGCGCCGAACGGTTTGTCTGCAGCGCCTCAAGTCTATGAGTTGTTCAAGAAGTACGTGACGGCGCAGGACCAATTGAACGGACACACGATCATTCCGTGGGTGGTGTTTCAGAAGGATGTGCTGGGCGATATTCCGGTGGCTTTGAACGCGATTATGATGGCGTCGCGGTATGAGAATGGTGAATTCGTCGAGGATCTTGAATGGTCCATTGCTGACACTGGCGGGTTGAAGTTCACCGACTTCCCGATGGTGGTGACGATTTCCGGTGATAAGGTTTTGGACAACGATCACGCGCTGACTGATCATGGGAATTGGGGTATTTATCAAATACAGCACCTTTATCGCAGTACTGTTCTGCCAGCGCTTAAAGAGTCGGCGGACATCGATCCCAAGGACTGGCAGTTTGTGATGGATCAGATGAGCGCGGCGACAGCGGGGATTTTGTCGGCGCGGGTCAGCGGGAACCACTTCTTTTGGTATGGCGCGGTGGGGGCGCGGGAGACCGCCAACCAGATCGATGTGCTTCGCTATCGCGCGGAGACCCTGAAGGGACAACTTGCCGACGCCGTGCAAGGGCTGATGGATAAATAGCCGCGTCGGCTTTCGTCGTCGCAGAGGAATAGGTAGCGCGGCGCCTTTGTGATGGGCGCGCGCTGTGGTCCTATCGCGTCATGACCACCAATCGAATGCCGCTGGCGTCCGTTGCGCTTCTCGCGGCCATGCTCATCAGCGCTGGGAACTTCTTGTTTGGCAACCTTGCGGTCAACGAGATTCCACCGGTTGTGCTGGCGTTCTGGCGCTGTTTGATCGCCACCATCTGTGTTTTGCCGTTCGTGATCATCAAGGGCGGCAGTCCGATCAGGTATTTTCGGGAAAACTGGCTGCGCATTTCTGTGAAGGCGTTCGTCGGTGTGGTGGTTTGTCCTTGGCTGGTCTATTTGGCGTTGCGCTCCGATGACCTTATCGACCTTGGCGCGGGTTACACCAGTGTGCCGTTGCTGACGATCCTGTTTTCGGCGGTTCTTCTGAGTGAGCGGCTGCGGCCGATACAGTATTTTGGGGTGGCGGTTGCCCTTGCCGGCGCGCTGGTGTTTGCGTTTCGCGGCAGCCTTGCCGAGCTTTTGAGCTTTAGTCCGCATGTTGCGTTTTTGCTGATGATCGCTTCGAATTCGTTTCGAGGGCTGTATTTGGTGCTTCTGAAAAAGTGGGACATGCACCCCAAGCCGGAAGAAGGTTTGTTCGTTCTGTTTTTCGTTGGCACGCTGATGCTGTTACCGATGTTCATTGCCCATGAAGTGGCTGTGCCGCCCCCGCTTGATTATTCGTGGCAGGTTTGGGGATCGATCATATTCATCGGTGTGGGGATGGGGGCCGTTTACCTGTACCTATTGAATTTTGGGACCAGGGAGCTT
>CAKZYH010000077.1 GCA_937884725.1 uncultured Paracoccaceae bacterium | reverse complement strand
GGAAGTACGCATCGGTTAAGCCTCCAGGCGAACTGTGCGGTTGAACAAACGGTAGGCGAGCCCACCCTCGCGTCCGAAGACGACCGAAAAGGCGTAGACAACGCCGAGGGCGAGAACGATGGCCGGGCCTGATGGCACGGCGATGTGGAACGAAAAGACAAGGCCAACGAAGCTGGCGGTGATCGCGCACGCTACGGAGATGACGACCATCTCGCCGACGCTACGGGCCCAGAATTTGGCGATGGCCGCAGGCAAGATCATCACGCCGACAGCCATCAGTGTGCCGACCGCGTGGAATGCGGCGACAACGTTCAGCACCACGAGCACGAGATAGACATCGTCGGTGAAGCGCGAATAGCGGGTGATGCTGCGCAGGAACAGCGGATCGACGCAGCCCAGAACGAGAATGCGGAAGATGGCGGCGACGATGAGTGTGCTGATGG
Source organism: uncultured Paracoccaceae bacterium (assembly GCA_937884725.1). Taxonomy (GTDB): domain Bacteria; phylum Pseudomonadota; class Alphaproteobacteria; order Rhizobiales; family Amorphaceae; genus Acuticoccus. The sequence goes on along the minus strand of CAKZYH010000077.1, from coordinate 20,005 downwards.
TCGCGATGGAGCACAGGAGGAGGAGCGCGCTGTCGTCGAGCGCAAGGACGTTGCCGAACAGGACGTGCATCACGTCAACGGCGCCGCCATAGGTGGCGATGATGGCAACGCCAAGCGCGAGAGACACCAAGTAGAAGGTGGCAAGGCTTGCGTCCTCGCGCAGCGGCGTCGCGCGGCTCACGGCGCCGGCGCCGAGCGCTGTGATGAGGCCGGCGATCATCCCGCCGATGGTCATTGCTGTGAGCGATAGCCCGGCGAAGATGAAGCCGATTGCTGCGCCCGGGAGAATGGCGTGCGAGAGGGCATCACCGGTCAGCGACAGGCGGCGCAGCAGAAGAAATACCCCGACAGGGCCAGCGCCAAGGCTGACCGCCACGCATCCGATGAGGGCGCGGCGCATGAAGCCGAACTGCACGAACGGCTCTATGGCGAGTTCGTAGATGGGCATTATGCGGCTCGGCGGCGGAAGGGTACTGCGTCGTCGTCGATGGCGTCGGATATGGTGCGTGCCCGGAACAAATTCTCCTTGGACAGCACCGTTTCGGTGGGACCGGCGGCAATCAGCTCGCGGGCTATGAGGAGCGTGTGGGAGAAATGCTCTCGCACGTGGTCGAGGTCGTGGAGGACGGCGAGGACTGTGCGGCCTTCGCCGTGCCAGCGATCAAGCACCTCGGTCAGCACGTCCAAGGTGCGGCGGTCGATGGAGTTGAACGGCTCGTCGAGCAGGATCACCGGCGCGTCCTGCACCAGGAGCCGCGCAAACAGAACCCGCTGCATCTGGCCGCCGGACAACGCACCGATCTGGCGCTGGTGCAGGTCGGGCAGGCCAACAACGCGAAGCGCTTCATCAACGATGGCGCGGTCCTCATGTCGCACGCGGCCGAACGCGCCGATGGTGCGCCACAGGCCCATGGCCACAAAGTCGAACACGGTGATGGGCGTGCCCGTGTCCACCTTCGCCTGCTGCGGCAGGTAGGCGATGCTATGGCGGCCGTCGGGGCGCTCGATGGTGCCCGAGCGGGGCCGCAGCTCGCCGATGATGCCCTTGAGAAGAGTTGATTTCCCGGCCCCATTTGGGCCCACCAAAGCGGTGAGCGAGCCCTCGGGCACCACGGCGCACACGTCCAAAACGGCGGTCGTTCGACCGTAGCCGAGAGTCACGTTGTTGAACGACAGCGCGGTCATTGTATGGCCCAGAAGTAGCCAAGCCAAAGCAGGCCGATCGCAACGCTCGCAAGGGCGATCCGCTGAGCGGCGCTGGCAAGCAGGCCTCGGCTCACTTGCCGTCCCCGCGGCATTCCCGGCAGGTGCCGTGCAACTCGACAACGGCGCGGCTTGGCTCAAACCCGCCATCGCGGGCCGCTGCTGTGAGTTGCGCGGTAATCGCCTCCCCGGTGTGTTCACTGACATGGCCGCAGTCGTCGCAGATCGCGAAAGCGGCGGGCGCCTTACTATGGTCCAGCCTGCAGGCAATGTAGGCGTTGATGCTTTCGAGCCGATGGGCGAGGCCGGCGTCGATCAGCTTCTGCAAAGCACGATAGGCCGTCGGCGGGCCAGCTTTCGGCTGCGTTTCGCGCAGCATTGCCAGCACATCGTAGGCGCTCAAGGGATGGTTTGCAGCCCGGAGCACGGCCAGGATTTTGGTCTGCGTCGGCGTCATAAAGGGGGCGTATATTATACGCTCGAGTGTCGCAAGTGCGGGGCTCCCGAACGGACTATCCCAGCGTACCCGAAACGTGCAAGCTGTGGGAAAATCCGGGCTTGTCCGGGGAGGATCATTTGACCATCACGAGATGGCTGCGGCTCGCTGCAGCTTTCGCGCTCGCAGCTGTGGCCACTGCGGCGATCGCTGACGACACCTCCCCTGACACCGTGACGTTTCGGCTTGGCCACTTCCTCCCCGCAGAACACCCCATGAGCGTTTACCTGCGGGGCTGGGCAAATGGTGTGAGCACCACGTCTGACGGGCGGATCGTCATCGAGATTTTCGCGGCGGAAGAGCTTGTCCCCGCGGCGGAGATTTATGATGCGACGCGTGCTGGCGTAACCGACATTGGTCTGATCGTTCATGAGGCGACACCCGAGCGTTTTCCACTGACGCGCCTGATCGATATTCCGTTCACGGTCGATAGCGCGGCGCATGGCGCACAAGTTTTGAATGAGCCCGCGCTGCGCGAAACACTCGACGGCGAGCATGGCGGCGTGAAGGTGCTCTACCTCTTCACCCACCAACCGGCGCAAATCTATACCAAGCGGCTCGCGGTCAGGGCGCCGGGGGATTTGGACGGCTTGCGCATGCACTTCCCGTCAGCGACAGCGAAGGTATTTTTCGAGCAACTGGGGGCGAGGAGCGTCGATTTTCCGTCGGCGCAAATTCCTGCACATCTTGAGGCCGACGAGATCGATGGGGTGGCCACAGATCACGGGTCAGCCGGTCTGGCGTTCCAGCTAGGCGGGTTGGTCGATTACGTGACCGAGTTCGACGCCTACGTGACGAGCCTTGCGCTGATCATGAACGAGGCCGCCTACGCATCGATCCCCGGCGACTTGAAGGTGATGTTCGACGACAGCGTGTCGGGCGTTGCGCACGATGTGGGCGGCGCGTGGGACGGCCTCGACGAGCCGGGCCGGCAGGCACTGGTGGAGGGCGGGGCTGAGATCATCACACTCAGCGACACCGCAATGCTGGCGTTCGTGGCGGCGGCGGAGGCGGTCAAAGCCAAAATCCTCGAAGAACGCGGCGAAGAGGCCAAGCGGGTGCGCGCGATGATGGAGGAGTTGGCGCAAGGGAGCCGCTGATGCCGGCCCGGGTTGGACTTGCGCCAACCGCAAAGGTGATCGGGCCAGCACAAGGCGTCCGCTTCGCTGGCGACGGTTCAGCGACTAGCCGATCTCGTTTTGGAATGAGGTGACCGCAGCCTTGGCACCGGCTTCTGCGAAGCGCGCGTCCGAGCCGATGGTCACCAGATCAAAACCCTCTTTAACTTTACCCGCCGCGTAGGTCGGCGAGGCACAATGGATGCAGGCTTTGATCCCCGCCCCATGGGCCGCCTCGCGGATGCGCTTGATGTGGGCGAGCATCTCGTCCTCGGTGCGGTCAAAGCCGGGGCCAAAGCCCAGGTTGGACGACAGATCCGACGGGCCGATGTAGAGCGCGCCCATGCCGGGGATCGCGGCGATCTCGTCCACGTGATCGAGAGCTGCGCGGGTTTCGATCATGGCGATGGGGACCACCTCATCGTTGGCAACCGCGGGATAGCCATCGCCGTGGACAAGGCGGGCGCGGACGGGGCCGAAGCTGCGGTTGCCGGCGGGCGGATACTGGCAGGCGCGGACGAAGGCGCGTGCGTCGTCGGGGGTCTCGATCATGGGGCAGATGACGCCCATCACGCCGGCATCGAGGGCGCGCATCACGATGGACGGCTCGTTCCACGGCACGCGGATCATGGGTGTCACGCCGGCGGCTTCGATGGCGGGCAGCATGGCCAGCATTTGCGAGTAGTCGGCAGTGCCGTGCTGTAAATCCACGGTGAGCGTCGTCCAGCCCGCGCGGGCGACAGCGTCCACCGACAAGATGCTGGGGATCGCCAACCAACCGTTGATGGCAGGCTGTCCCGCGTCCCAGGTGGCGCGGAGTTTGGAACGGTGCATGGCGTTTCCCCAACATGAGAGCATTTTGCCGTCTTCATAGGCCCGCGAAACGGGTTTGGGGAAGCCGGTGGGGTGGGCTTGGCGGCGCTACTCGATGCGGATGTAACCCGCGAGGCCAGTCTTTTGATGCTCGATGATGTGGCAGTGAAACGCCCAGTTGCCCGGATTGCTGGCCACAAAGGCAATATCCATGGTTTCGCCGCTGTCGAGCAGTGCGGTGTCGGTCCAGTTGGATCGCACCGGCTTTTTATCGGAGCGCAGGGGCACGAAGGTGAGCCCGTGCAGATGCACCGGGTGGTCGTTGGGGCTCTCGTTGCGCAGGCGGAAAATGTAGCTTTTTCCATACTGTAGCGTGGCAATCGGTGCGAGGCCGGGAGTGGCGTCTCCCTCGTAGGGCCTTCGATTGATGGACCAAAAGGTGTAGCCGACGCTGCCGCAAAGGCCGTAGTTCGGCTTCGCATCCTCCGGCGACCATCCGAAGACGAATTCCTCCACCTGCGCGTTGGCGAGGTCGGGTTGAGGTACGGGGTTTGCTGGCAGTTCTGGGGCCTCGCTGAGCGGGCGGGCTAGATTGGCGCCCACCGCACGAACTTTTGCTATTTCGTGGGGTTGGTGGGCGCGCATCGTCATGACGCGCACCTCTTCCCCCTCGGTCTCGGGCATCGCGACGGAGAATTCGGCGCGCTGACCGGCGGCAAGGAGCAACGGCTCCTCTCGGCTCGGCCAGGGGATCGGGGTGCGCAGCGGATGGCCATCCCAAGCAATCACCCTGCCATCAGCGCCCTCCAGCCAAAGGCGGTAGATGCGGGTCACATCGGTTGCGACGACCCGCAGCCGGGCGATGCCGCCTGTGGGCGCGTCGAGCAGCTCCTGCTGGCGCCAGTTTGCGGTCATCACAGTGCCCAGCGTGCCGCCGCGCGCGGCTTGGCGCGGCTCCCAAAGCTTGATGAACTCGCCTTTGCCGTTGAGGCGGAAGTCGCGCAGGTTGAGCGATAAGTCGGCGTCGAAACCGGGGTCTCGCGCCTCGTCCACCACGAGGATGCCGGTTAGGCCCCGCGCCATCTGCTCCATGGTCAGGCAGTGCGGGTGATACCAATAGGTGCCGGCATCATCGGACATGAACTCGTAGCGGAAGGTCTCGCCGCTCTGAATTGGGTACTGCGTGAGGTAGGGAACGCCGTCCATGGCGTTGGGCACGCGCAGGCCGTGCCAGTGCATGGCCGTGGGCTCGCCGTGGGTGTTCACCACGTCGGCGGAGAACTTTTCGCCCTGGCGCAGCCGGATGACGGGTGGCGGGCGATCCGGGGAGAGGCTGACAAGGCCGGTAGTGGGCGTATCGAGGATGCTGGCGGTGGCTGACTGAATGTCCATCGTCATTTGTGCCGGGCCTTGGCGCTGTGCCGAAGCAGCGGCCAGCACGCCGCCCGCAAATCCGCCACCTGCCAGTGCGGTGGCGCCGGCACCCCACAATAGTTCCCGCCGCGAAACCATGATCGCCCCCTCAAGCGCTGTCAGTTAATCATGATTTGATGAATGAGAAAACATTCATCACATGAGATTTTGCTTGTTTGGCGCGACAAAGCTTCATTTGAATTTGACGAATAATAAGAAGCGCCCCGCGCTCCCTTCAGCTGACTTTTCCGAGGCGCCTGAAATGACGGTGTTAAGGTGCCGGCGGCTGGCACTCCACCGAGAGGGGCGGCACACCTTCCACCGTCGCGATCAGCCGGTCTCCGGGCACGACCGCGCCCACGCCCGCAGGGGTGCCGGTGAGGATGACGTCGCCCGGCTCCAAGCGGTTAAGGCGAGAAATGTGGGCGATGATTTCGGCGCTTGACCAGATCATGTCGCCGCTGGAGCCCGATTGGCGGGTGTCACCATTGAGCGTCAGCGTGAGGCCGCGCGGCATGACGGCGGCGGCCGCATCGACCGGCAGGACCGAGCCGATGGGGCATGAGCCATCGAACGCTTTGGCGGGCTCCCAAGGACGGCCCATCTTTTTTGCCTCGGCCTGGCGGTCCCGCCGGGTGAAGTCGATAGCGACTGTGATGCCAAAAATGAGTTCAGGCGCGTGGCTCTCAGGGACATTCGAGCCCGCCTCGCCGATGATGAGGGCAAGCTCCACCTCGTGATGGAGGTCTTGGGTCGCCGCCGGGTAGGCGACCGCGCCGCCGCCCACCACGAGTGCATCGGCGGGCTTCATGAAGTAGAAGGGCGGCTCGCGCTCGTCGTTGTTCATTTCACGCACATGGTCGACATAGTTGCGGCCGATGCAGTATACGCGGCGCACCAGCACCGCGTCGCCAGTGCCGATGACCGGCAGCGTGACCGGCGGTCTGTCGAACAGGACCATGGCGAAAGCTCCTCGGTGCGCGCGTTAGATGAGCCCGACTCGGCGGCGGACGTCCTCGCTGCGCAGGCTGACATCGTCGCCCATGAGATCGTCGGCAGCGGGCGTGCACAGGTACGCGATGGCTTTGGCGGGCCACTCGGGCGGGATGTGATCGTCCCAGTTGAGCTGGCTGACCGGGTTGACGCCCGAGGCTTTGATGACGCGCTGCATGTCGGTGGCGACGGTGCCGGGGCTGAGGCCCACGACGCGGACCCCTTTGGGACCGGACTCTTTGTGGGCGATCCGGGTGAGCTGCAGGACAGCGGCCTTGGACGCGCAGTAGTGCGACCATCCTTCCAGTGCACTGGTCGCAGCCCCGGAGGAGATGTTGACGATCGTGCCACTCCCCGCAGCGATCATTGCCGGCATCACGGCGCGCATGGCGTAGAAGACGCCGTTGACGTTGATGTCGATAACTTTTGTCCAGGCATCTGGATCGGCATCGCTGAGATGGCTGACAGGGTCGATGCCGCCGGCGTTGTTGATGAGGATTGTGGGCGCGCCGAGGGTTTGGGTGGCTGTTGCGATGCTCTCTTCAACAGCACTGCGGTCGGCGACATCACAGGCGACGGCGAGCGCCTGGCCGCCAGCTTGCTTGATAGCGGTCGCGTGGGTTTGGCAAGCGGCTTCGTCGCGAGCCGCGAGGATGACCGCTGCCCCTTCGCGGGCGAGCTCGAGGGCTGTCGCGGCGCCGATCCCGCGACTTGCGCCGGTGACGAAGGCTACTTGGCCTGTGAGTGATCCCATGGCGCTGTCTCCCTGAGGCAATCGTGTTTGAACGCACAGTCAGGCTTACGGCCCACGGGGCTTTGGGGCTAGGCCGCGCCTGCACGGGACTTGTGCAAATGACGCACGGCTGGATTGCTAAGCCTCTTACGGTTGAAGGCGCGGCGCTGATTGGCTAATTGGCTCTGAGCGTTGGGGCGTCGCCAAGCGGTAAGGCAGCGGTTTTTGGTACCGCCATGCGCAGGTTCGAATCCTGCCGCCCCAGCCAATAGTAAAAGTTGCATTTCCGGGAACGTCGGACCACTCCCACTCACGGGATCGTCTCCACGATACGCGGCGTTTTCCGATCTCTGAACGCGCTCCAGCACTAGTTCAAAGCTGCTCTGGTCCCGGAAATGGCCGTGAAGCTGAGCCAAATCCCCGACGTGGATTTCGGTGGTCCTTGTTTTTCCAAGACACTGCGCGAATAGGTGGGTGCGTCCAAGATCAGGTATGGCTCAGCATTGTCCGACCTGCAGTAAGATGAGTTCCGCCACTTTATCTGCGGCTCAGTCTACGGGCATCAGCTCGGCGTGCTCCGTCCATCCGATCGGCAGGTGATTGGCTCGGTTGGTGAGCGACCGACCGTTGACGCCGACCGGCTGCCGCCCTCCCAGAAACCCACCAACCAATTCAGGCGAGAGGAAGCTGAGCTTGAGAACGCGGGTGACGTAGGAACGGCTGACACCGACCTGAGCCGCCAGCGTGCCGGTGGAAGCGCCATTGCCGGCCAACACCATCGCCCGGAACCGGTGCGCTCGTCCGAGCAGTCGCAGAAGGCTGCGATTGACCTCGGGCTCATGCACAGCGTTGAGCTCGTCGATCAGCAGCTGCCCGTCTTTGCCAAACCGCCTCAGCCGAACTGGCACGCACAGCGTGACGCTCCTCACCGTTTCTATTTGCGATGCTCCGCAGCCGCTTCTCCCGGCCGCGAAAGCGCCCGTGCCGGTTCTTCGTGAATGTCGAGTGGTCGGGGACCCTACTGGCCAGATCCAGCCTGCAGAACCAGCGATCGGCGAGGTTGAGGCTGACCTCCTTGCAGAGCCCCCGCTCGGAGCCGCAAGCCTTTGACGTTGCCCGGTGGACTGTCCCCGGTCTGAATCGGACTCCGTCGGAAGGTGGGTTACTCCCCAATCGAAGCTTCAGGGGCAGTTGGAGCCTCTGCAGCGACCAGCAGCATTAAGCTCGTGCTCGGAGTGGCGCAAATCCATTCCTCATGACACCGCGACGCCCACCATTCGATCATGTGTTCATTACCGACAAGGCGCCAAAGTCGTTGAACACTTGGGCAAGGCGCAGACAAGGGCCGGACACAAAGCGTTCCCAAACTCACATGCTGCAAGCTTGGTCGAAGTAAGGGATGTTCTGTGTTGTGGAAGCGCTTACTCATCGTTCCAGCGCTGGCAGTCGGCCTGGGGGCGTTCTGGTACCTGAACTCCGCTGCTGACGCGCCCAACACGATTGGCGACGCGCCGGCAGTCCCGGTTCGCACACTCACGGTGAGCCAGGGCGCCGTCGGCACGACCGCAAAAGGCTACGGCCGAGTGCGGGCGGTGCGGCGCTGGGAGGCCGTCAGTGAAGTCAGCGGGCGCGTTGTGGCCGTATCCCCCGACCTAGAAGAAGGCAGCTTCATTGCGGCCGGAGCCGTCTATGTTACCATCGATCCGAGCGAATTTGAGATCGCAAAGGCCCGCGCAGAGGCAGCCTTGGTCAAGGCCCGTGCGGCGCGGGATGAGTTGGCGGCGCAAGAGAGCGCGGTCTCGGCGAACCTCGCGCTGGAAACCCAGATGGCTGAGCTTGCGCAGGCAGATCGCGCCCGCAAACGCGAGCTTGTGGCCCGCGGAACCGTGTCCCAGCTCGTCGTTGACCAAGCCGAGCGCGATGCGCTGACCCAGGCGCGGCGGGTCCAAGACCTGCAGAACGAAGTCGCGCTCATTGCCGTCCAACGCATCTCAGCCAAGGCCGACATTCAATCGCGCATCGTCGATCTGGAAGACGCGGAGCGTGACCTTGCCAACACCAAGCTGATTGTCCCGTTCGATGGCCGGGTCGCCGACGAAACGGTCGAAGTTGGCGAGTATGTCCGCTCCGGTGACAGCCTCGCCGAGATCGATGACGTTGCGGCCGCCGAGGTCACGGCCGAGTTTCAGCCACGAGCCCTTCACGCGCTGGCGGCCATTACTAAGGCGTCGGAGACCTTTCAGCCAGTGTCGCTGGGCGCGACCGGTGCCGCCGCTGCGTTGATCGAGGAAGCGGGCCTGCGGGCGGTCGTGATCCAAGATATCGGGGGCATTCGAACGACTTGGCCGGCTGAGGTGCTGCGCAGCAACGGCTCGGTCGACGAAAAAACCGGCACGGTCGGCATTGTTGTGCGGGTGGAGGATCCGCTGCGGCTCCACAGCGCGCAGCAAGGCGTCCCCCTCAATGTCGGCACCTTCGTCACCGTTGAGCTGCGCACGCGGCCTACGCTCGGGCTCATCACCGTCCCGCGAGACGCCATCCGGACTGCGGCCGACGGCGTGTCCTTTGTCTATGTTGTCGAGGCTGACGATACGCTCGGCCGGCGCGAGGTGGATATGCTCGCGCCGACCGGGGCCGATGTGGTGGTGGACGGATTGGCGCCGGGTGAGCGGGTGGTGCTCTCCCCGCCGCAGCCTCCGGTGATGGGGATGCCGCTCCTGCCCATCGCGGACGATACACCGCGCGAGGTGACCTTCGGATGATCGGTTACTTCGTCCGCCACCCCAACGCGTCCAACCTGATGATGGTGGCCGCGGTGGCGTGTGGCCTCTTGGTGCTGCCGCAGATGGAGCGCGAGGCGTTTCCCGAGTTCACGCCATCGCGTGTGGCGGTGAACGTCATCTACCCCGGCGCGTCGGCCATCGATGTGGATGCCGACATCTGCCAGGAGCTCGACAGCGCACTCGATGCCGTCGTCAATCTCGACGAGATCGAGTGCCGCGCCGTGGAGGGCCGTGCCACCGCGACGCTCACGATGGTCGACGGCGGCGATCTCGGCCAGTTCTACAACGATATTTTGTCAGACGTATCAGCGATCAACGACCTGCCCGACGACGCGGAAGCCCCCACCGTGGCTATCCAAGGGCAGAATGAAGAAGTCGCCCTCCTCGCTGTGACAGGCATTGCAGACCGTCAAAGCTTGATCCGCTATGCCGACACCCTCGCCGCCCGCCTCAGCGGTTTGCGCGTTGTGGCGGATGCCAGGGTGGCGGGGATCAGCGAGATTGAGGTGCAGGTGCAGCTCGACCCGTTGCTCCTGCGCCGGCACGGGCTGAGCGCGCGGGACGTCGCCGATGCTGTGAAGGCACGCAGCCTCCTCCAGCCCCTCGGAACTGCACGGACGGACACGCAAGAGCTCGTGCTGCGCTACGGCGACGTGCGGCGGGGAGCCGATACCCTCGCCGATTTGATCGTTGTGGACACGCCTGGCGGCGGCTTCGTCAGGGTTGGGGACTTGGGCACCGTCCGGCTTGGCGAGGCGGACCCCGAACTGCGCTCGCTGCTAAACGGCGATGAAGCGGCAGTCATACACATTGAAAAGACCAAGGATGGCGACGCCATCGAAGCATTCGACGCCGTCGCGCGGGTGATCGCGGAGGAGAAGGCGCGGCTGCCGCATCCGTTCAACATCACTGTGGCGCGAGATCAGACCGAGAATATTAGTGAGCGGCTCAACCTGATCCTCGCCAATACAGGCATTGGACTAGCGCTCGTGCTGGGCGTGATGGTTCTGTACTTCTCGTTTGGGTCGGCGTTTTGGATCGCGGCGGCTTTGCCGGTGACGTTTTGCGCGAGCTTCTTTGTTCTTGCTGCGCTTGGCGTCACCATCAACATGATTTCGCTGATTGGCCTTTTGATGGCAGTCGGCCTGATCATGGACGATTCCATCGTCATCGCCGACAACATCGCGAAGTGGCGCCGAACCCATCCCCCCACGGAAGCGGCTGTGCGTGGCACGCTGGAGGTGATGCCTGGCGTCTTCGCCTCCTTCATCACGACAGCATGTGTCTTCGCGCCGCTGATGTTCCTGAGCGGCGAGATGGGGCAGATCCTGCAAGTCATCCCGCTGGTATTATTGGTCACGCTGTCGCTCAGCTTGGTGGAAGCGTTTCTGATTCTGCCCAACCACTTGGCGCACACAGCCTCCGACCCCCATAGGGAAGCCAACCGCGTGGTCCCCAAAGTGACGGAGGCTGTTCGCGAGCGCCTCGTGTTGCCGACTGTGCGCGTGTTCGTGGCATGGCGTTATCTCGCGGTGGGGCTCACCTTTTCCGCGTTGATCGCGACGGCGGGGCTTGTGTCGAGCGGGTTCGTCAAAGTGGTCGGGTTTCCGACCATTGAGAGCGACACCATTGAGGCACGCATTGCGCTGACGCCCGGCACAACGCTGTGGCGGACCGAAGAGCTCTCCAGGCGCTTGGTGGCAGCGCTTGATCGGGTGGACGCTGAGTTTGCGCCGGGCACCGATGGGGGCGCTGCGCTGGTCGAACAGGTGCTGGTGCGCTTTGCGACAAATCGGGACGCGCCATCCAACGGTCCTCACACGCTGACGATCACGGCTGATTTGTTGGAAAGTGGACGGCGCAACGTTGCGGCCGACGATGTCTTGAATGCGTGGCGGGAGGAAGTTGGCCCAATCACAGATCTCGCGCAGGCAAGCTTTCAGCAAACATCGATGGCCCCTGGCGGGCCTGACCTCGACCTTGAGGTCCGCGGCCGCGACCTTGATGCGGTCGAGGCGGCCGCCGCGGCCCTGCAACGCCGGCTCATCGTGCGGCCAGACGTGACGGAGGCGCGGGTCGACTTCGTGCGCGGTCTCGGCTCGGTCGTGTTTGTGCTGAACGAGGCCGGCATTGCCTCAGGCCTCACGCCGCAGTCGCTCGCAGCGCAGCTTCGTGGCGCCTTCACAGGCACGGAAACCGACACCTTCACCACCGATTTCTCCGATCTTTCAGTGCGGGTTGAGCTCGGTGAGCAGGTCTCCTCAATCGCTGAGCTGGAGGACTTTCCGGTGGTGCTTCCCGGCGGTGATCTTGCCGCGCTGGCGACGGTCGCCGACCTCACCCGCACGCTCGCCTTCGACCAAATCACCCGCAAGAGCGGCTTTGTCGTCGCGAAGATCGAAGGGCAGATCGACCGAACGCGCACCACCGCCACAGAGCTGGCGCAGTATGTCACCGACGTCGTGGCGCCGGACCTTGCGCTTGAGTATCCGGGCATCACAGTGGCCGTCGGCGGCGCCTCGGAGGCAATGGCCGAAACGCAAGCGTCGATCCTGAGCGCGTTTTTGCTGGGTCTGATCGGCGTATACTTGGTGTTGGCGTTTCTATTCCGAAGCTACCCCATGCCGCTGGTGGCAATGCTGTCGATCCCGTTCACGTTCATCGGCATGATCTTGGGGCACATCCTCATTGGCGTCGACGTGGCGATGCCATCGTTTGTGGGGTTCGCATCGCTCGCCGGGATTGTGGTCAACAACGCAATTCTGTTTGTGACGTTCTTTGAGCAGTCGGTGCGTGAGCGCAGCGTTGAAGAGGCCGTCGTCGACGCTGTCAGCCAGCGCTTCCGAGCCGTGTTTTTGTCGTTCTCAACAACATTCTTGGGCCTCATGCCGATCGTGTTTGAAACCAGCGTCCATGCGCAAACGATGGTGCCGTTGGTAACGGCAGTTGCTTTCGGCCTGCTGTCATCAACTGTCCTCAGCATATTTGTTCTGCCGGCAGCGCTCACGATCTACTTCGACTTCTTTGATGTTGAGCGCTGGCGCGCCAAGCGCGGTGCGCAGCACGGCGAGCGGGTCGCGCTTACCGGACCGGCAGCGACATTGCCACGCTGAGCCCCCGGGGCGCGTTGGGGGCAAGGTCAATCGTTCCGCCGTGCCGCTCAACGATGGACCGCGCGATGGATAGCCCAAGGCCGAAGCCCGTCGTCTCGTCACGACGGCGCGCCTCGTCGCCGCGCCAGAACGGCTCAAACGCGTTCTCCCGGTCGCTCTCAGACATGCCGGGTCCATCGTCTGATACGGTGATCGTTGCGCTTGTGCTGTCGGTGGCGTGAAGCGTGACGATAACTGATGAGCCGTAAGTGATGCCGTTCTCCACGACATTGATCAGCGCGCGGCGCACCAGGGCCGGGTCGATCCGCGCCACGACGCGCTTAGTGCCCTGGAAGGTGACCTGGTGGCCCATGTCGGCGATATCATCGCACACGGTTTGGGCGAGCGCGGCGAGATCGACGCTTTGCAAGTTAAGTTCGGCCTCACCGTCGCGAATGAAGCTGAGCGCGGACGTGACCATCGTATCCATCGCGCCAACGTCCCGGATCATGGCCTCCACGTCGACATTCCCGCTCTCCAGCCTGAGTCGCATGCGGGTCAGGGGGGTGCGAAGGTCGTGCCCGATGGCGGCCAAGGTGTAGCTTTTGGCTTTGATCATCGCGCGCAGCCGGTGGCGCATTAAGTTGAACGCGCGCGCCACCGTTCGGACCTCCGCTGAGCCGCGCTCAGGCGCATCGGGTGCATCAAGATCCTGGCTAAATCCCTCGGCAGCCGACGCCAGCCTGCGCAGCGGCGCAACCAGAGTGCCAGTCGCCCAAAACAGAAAGGCGATGACGGGCAACGTCAGCAAGAACAACAGCAGCGCGAGCACGAAGATTGGCATCAGGCGGGCCGGTGTCGCAGGCGCAGGCGTGAACACAAGCCATTCCTGATTGTTAAGGCGCACCGCGACGCCGCGATTGCCAATGGTCATGGGAAAGGTCTGAAACAGGTCGCGGCGGACGACGCGAAGGTCCAGTGGATCATCCTCGTCCATCCAATCGCGCAGGACCTCTAAGTAAAAGCGGCCGGGCACCGTAAGATCGTCTTTATCAAGCAGTTCAGGGTTGGGCAGAATTTCAAATCGGTCGTCCTTTTGGACGGCGGACGCGATCGCTTTGTCTTTCGCGCTCTCATCAAGCGCATCCGTAGCGCTAAGAAGCGTCGTAAACGGGCCGATGATTTCTTTGGCCACAGCGTAGGGGGTCGACAACCCACTCCCAATCACACCGTGAACCAGCATGATAGTGAGCCCTGTTGAGACGATCTGTGTCAGAACGATGAGCCCGATCACCTGAGCCCGGATCGGCCACCCTCGCCGGCTCAAGTCTCCCTCCGCACATTGGGCGTGAAGATGTAACCGCCGAGCCGAACCGTCTTGATGTAAGTGGGCTCCCGGGGGGAGGTCTCAATCTTGCGGCGAATACGGCTGATGAGCGTATCAATACTTCTATCGAAGGCCGCCGTGTAGTTGCCCTGCGTCATGTCGAGAAGCTGATCGCGCGTCAGAACACGCCGCGGATGCTCGCAAAACACCTGAAGCAAGGTGAATTCTGCCCCCGTGAGCGTGACGGTCACGCCGCTGGGGTCGGTGAGTTCGCGAAGGTGGGGCGAGAGCGTCCAGCCGTCGAACACGAACGAGGTTTGGGGCAACTGAACGGGCTGGCCTGCACTGTCGATCCGACGCAGCACGGCCCTGATCCGGGCCAGAAGCTCACGCGGGCTGAACGGCTTTGCCACGTAGTCGTCGGCGCCGATTTCGAGGCCCGCCACGCGGTCCGCCTCTTCGCTTGCTGCGGTCAACATAATGACGGGCACGCCGAGGCTGGAGCGAAGCCGCCCGGCGATGGACAACCCGCCTTCGCCGGGAAGCATGATGTCGAGCAAGATGAGATCAGGCCGCTTCTGCTCCACGGCGCGATCCATCGCGACCCCATCGCCGGCGACGGCCACGGTGAACGCATTGGATCGCAGATAATCCGCGACGAGGTTGGCGATGTCGCGGTCGTCCTCAACGATCAAGATGTGCGCAAGCGGTTGCATGCGGGAACGCAACGGGATTTGCGCACGGCTGTCACGTGAGAAGATGTGTCGATTTGTTTCTGAGCGCGGTCTCTGCCGCGGGGTCAGCCACATCCTGACGCCGCCGGTGCAATGGCGAGCCAACTTTGCCGGGCATCCTCTCGAGATGGCGCAGCACGGTCACGCGAGCGCCAAGGATCGTGAATGAGGATGACTTTGTGATGATGCAAAAACTGGCCGCATCTGCGGCGGCCCTCTTCTTTTCCCTGTCGACGATCGGGCCTGCCGGGGCAGGCAGCGCCCTTTCCCTCGCTGACGGCAAGGAATGGTCAATGACCAACCAAAACGGGCGCTCCGGCCGCATGATGCTCAAACGGGATGGGACCGGGACGATGCGCATGGGCCTGTTCTCGCTGGGGATGACCTGGTGGGCCAACCCGCCGGATGAACTTTGCATCGACAATGCCCGCACCGGGACGCGCTGCGTGCAACTGGTTGCTGTGGCAGGTGGGTTCGATGGTGTTTCAAACGGGGAAGTGGTCATGACGCTTCGCCGCTGAGCGGCGCTAACCTCGATCACCATCGCTACACTGGGCCACGTCAAACCTTGAGGGCGTGGCCTAGACTTGGCTCCGGTTGTGCTGCCCCAGCCGGAGCCTTTTTGCGTTGCAGCAAAGCCTCGCCCCGCCAACCCGTCGAAGCCGGCGCAGTAGCGGTTCACGCTCGCGCAGAAGGTTTCATCGCTTGCGCCCGCCGTGGAGCGGGACGCAACGTTCGCCCGGCAACGAGGATGGACGGCTCCCGCTAGAACTGACGTTGAAGGCTGACCGTGAAGAGGTCTCGCGTTAGGTCAAAGTCCGACGACGACCCATCGCGAAGGTTCAACTCGATGTCGGGGATGATCTCGCGCCGATAACCGAGCTCCACCAGCGTGCGCGGTGTGACGTTCACCCGCACACCGGCCGACACCTGAAACGCGACGCTCGTATCCCAATCGTCCGCGATGATGCCATCGGCGAAGGTGCCGACCTCGTCGAGGCCCACACGTGCGACACCGATACCCGCCCCGACAAAGGGTGTCACGCGGCTGAGCGGTGTGCCCTTCACCTGCTCGAACGCACTGAAATGCGCGTCCAAGTAGCCGTTGGCAAAGCCGGTAAAGCCGGTGAGCGAGCCAACACTTGTCTCGCTCGACCGGCTCACGCCAGCCACATCGATCTGGTCAACTTCGGACGTGAAAAAGCCAGCTTCCAACTCGCCGCGGAAGCCAATAGGGCCAAAGACGGGGCTGGTGCCGTAGCCGATCAGCGCCGCCGTCCCGAAGCTCGGATCATAGGCAATGTCGACGTTACCCGCCGCGGATTGCAGACTAGTATCGCTGTTCACCCCAATCCTACCGCGCGTGCCGAAATAGAAGCCAGCCCGCTTGGCGGTCTCCTCGGTGGCGTCGAATAGGGCGTTCATCTCTAGTGTCGGGGAAGGTACAAGGTCTGCGCCCTCCGCCGCGGGAACAAAGCCTGTCACAGACAACCAGGAGAGTATGATCCCAGTAGTGGGAAAACGTGTCCGCCAGCGACATGGTCGAGCCGTGGCTTTGGTTCGATTGGCGTAGTGCGCTCGAAGGCCCCTGAGCGCTTTGCGGGCGAGCCAACCAGCTAAAAGTGCCGGTGGAGGAATGTCTGGCTTTGACGGGCTCGCGGGGGAGTGGTCTCGCTTCTGGGTACTCGTCCGATTGGGCTCTCGGCAATTGCTTTCCACAACGCATCTCCTCCTCATGGATTAAGCGTTGGTACGTGCCTTTTTTTTCCGGTTTTTTTCGCGATTACATCATAGTGCATACAAAAGATATGCTGGAGGAACAGTGTATTTGGATGCTTTCATCGACTGCATCGGAGAGGCTTCCATTTAGCGTTGTAAATTGTTGAAGCGCAGCCGAACACTTCGCGGACGCGACTGTGATTTCTCTTCGTCTCATTGGACTGCCCGCTCCAGTGGCTCGGTCGCGGTGCCGTTGTCATTCGCAAACTCGATGCAGCCGTACCGTCGATCACTCCATGAATGTTGGTGGCAAGCTCAAATCTAACCACTTTCCAAACTTAGGTGTTTCCGTCACTGCGCGATGCGGTGCGAACAGGGCGGAAAACGGCCGCATTAGGTCCCGGACTCCTCGCCTGAGACTCCGGCGTTCGCGGAGCCGTTCTCCATTGAGTTTCAGGAGGAGGTTCCGAAGACCGCCACCCCAATCCGACCCTACTCGCGCACAAGCGCCCACTCACCAAGAGGCATGCGCTGGACCGAAAGAGCATAGAACCGGCGCTTGTCTCCGGCTGGATCGATGCAGGGCAAATCCACATCGCTGAGGAAGAAGTTGAGCTGGTTCATATCGCCTCCTTCCGGGTAGCCGTTGAGCGGGGCGCACAGGGATGTCGATAGAGCGTTGCCGCCGGACGTGGTGGTGTTCATGGCCTCGGTGATTGAACGAAAGCCAATGCCTTGGGCCTCCAATCCCTCGACCGTCTCAATGAGCTACTTCATGGAGCGCGCAAGGCAATCCAGCTTCCGCACCACGAGAGTATCGCCTTCGCGCATGCAATAGATCGCCGCGATCAGCTGTGGCCTGTCACGCTGCGCCGCCGACGCCTTCTCTCAGAAGATGTACTCTCAGCCGAGCTTGTTCAGCGCAACCTGCTGAAGGACGGGTTTTTGATCCTGTGTTGAGACGCGGGCGTATTCGATGAACGTGCAATCATCTGGTTGCTAAGCATATTAAACATGGTTTGATAAATACACTATAACAATGTTGTTGAGAATATTACTTTGGTGGAAATCCGCGAGCTTGAAATTGCCGAAGAGAATACGGCAGAACATCTTCAAAAACACTTGCTAAATGTAAAAAAGTCCATGCGCTCCGCTAGGAGCATTTTTCAGCGGTATCGATCCATTATCGGAGGCTGAGGCATGGACGTCATCGATACGCGCTTCGCGTGACATCTCGCCCGCTCCCACAAACCACCCCGTTCAAGCACACGAATTGCCGGTGAAGCTGATATCACCACGCCCTACTCGCCGCGCACCAACGCCAATAAGCGGTACACACAGACCACTTTGGCCCGAGTGGGCTTACGCTCAGTCTTGCAACGCCTCAGACACTATTGCTGATGTTCTGCCGAACTCGATCCAATTCTACAAATGGCACATGCCAAACGGCCGCGTTGGCGACCAAACACCCAACAACCGCCTCAGCATCGCAGAAGTGACCTAATGAGAATCCATGTCTAGGGTCGGCCTGACTTAGGTGAAATCATCTGACCCGGAATGACCGTCCATGTCTGTGCATGAGACGTGGATGCGGTGGCGTCCTCAGCAGTAGCCAAGACAATCGCGGTACCAGGCCGCGATGGCCCCGCAGGTGGCCGGCCAGGCGGCCCGCTGCGCCGCCGTTGTGGGCAGCGCTGCGCGGAAGGCGGCCCGCAATTCCTCTTCCGCTGCGTCTGGGTCGACACCCGTCAGCCGCCCTGCCTCCATCACCGTCCGGCCCGAAACCATTAGCGTCAGGAGCGCCTCTTTGCGGGCCCGTGCAAACACAAGCGTGCGAGGGTCGGTCGCCATCAAGCCGTCCCGGTCCAGCGCGGCATCGTCGAGCAGCACAATGTCAGCCGGCATCCCTGGCGCAAGGACACCGCCAGCCTCGAGCCCCAAGACCTTGCGCCCAGCGCCGCACGCGGCCCAAAGCGCCTGTTGGGGGCGGAGCACCACGTCGAACCCGGTCCCGGCATGCAGCCCGGTCAACAAACGCATCTCGCGGAGCGCGTCATCGTCCTCGTCGAACGTGCACCCATCAAGGCCGAGGGCGATCACCGTGCCCGCCGCACACATGTCTGCCACCGGCGCAAGGCCCGACTTCAGGTGCATGTTGGATGAGGTGTTGATCACCGCCTGCACCCCGCGGCGGGCCATAATTGCGAGGTCTTCAGGACGGGTCCACGTGCAATGGGCAACCGCAAGGCGCGGGCTCAAAAAGCCGATCGTATCCAGCGCCGCCAACAGCCCCTCGGGATGCGTCGCGTCGGCCCACGCGCGCTGGTACTTGGTCTCCAGAAGGTGCATGTGGATCCGACGCCCGGTCCGGGCCGAAGCCTCTGCAATGGCGGCCATCAGCTCCGGCGAGCACCACTGCGGCCCCGTGGGTCCAAATTGCACATCAACACCGCGCCCCGCGAGCGCTGCCGCCACAGCCTCCACCTGCGCAACCTGCTCAGCCGGCGATGGCATCGGCCGGTCCAGCGCAGCCGCAAGGCGCGCAGCAGCCTCCTCATCGGCCACGCCCACCCGATCCACCACAGATCCATGATCGCCATAGACCAGCGGATTGCGGTCGCGCATGGAGATCGCAAGCGCAATGCGGATGCCCACCGCATCGGCAGCGTCAGCAATCTGCACCGCCTCCTCGTCCAGTGGCACCAGCCCCATGGGCCGCGTGAGGTGCACCATCATGGCCGCCGCCCCGCCGCGCGCAGCCCTGGCAAAGGCCGCCCGCGCCGAAAGGCCGGCATCCACCGACGGAATGGCACCAAGCCCCGGGAGCCACGTCTCCAGCGGCTCGCCCCAAAGGCCGAACGAGGTCGGCGACAGCGGCCGGGCGTGGTCATGCGCGTTGATGATGCCGGGCAGCGCAAGGCCAACGCACTCAGCCTCCGCCGGTGCCGGGCCAACGGACACAATCCGGTCCCCGTCAACAACGATTTCGGTGGGGCCGGCGGGCGCGTATTCCGGCCCCACCAAAGCGGCTGCCGCGTAAAGTCGTTTCAACGCCATCGTCAGCCGCTCCCCCGCGCGCCACGCATCTGCGACACCACCTGCCGAGCACCCGCCACATCAAGCCCCGGCCACGCGCCGTCGGCATAGACGGTTCGCCCTGCCACCATCACACGGCGAACCGATTGACCACGCTCGGCAAACACCAGCTGCTGGTTGAGGTCGTTGGCGGGGCACAGCGTCGGGCTCGTTGGATCGTAGAACGTCAGGTCAGCCCACGCGCCTTCGCGGATCTCACCCAGCGCACCGTCCTCAAGCAGCGCAGCAGCGCCCCCTTGCCGCGCCATCGCCAACGCATCGCCAGTGGTGGGCCAGGAGGAGCGATCAACGCCCCCCGCCGCCCGCTGCAACAACAGCGCAAGCGCCATCGTCTCGTGCACATCCAGCGTGTCGTTGGTCGAAGCACCATCGGTGCCCAACGCCACGGCGCACCCGGCGGCGAGCATCTGCGGCAGCGGCATCAGGCCGACGCCCAGCTTCGCGTTAGAGTGGGGGTTGTGCACCACCACCGCGCGATGCTGCGA
>CAKZYH010000076.1 GCA_937884725.1 uncultured Paracoccaceae bacterium | reverse complement strand
GGCGTCCTGAATGCGCAGGCATTCGTTCCATTTGATCATCCGTTCCGATCGCGTGAACGAGCCGACCTTGAGTTGCCCGGCGCCGAGCCCGGTGGCCAGATGGCTGATCGAGACATCCTCCGTCTCGCCGGAGCGGGCCGAGACGATCGCGCCCCAGCCTTCGGCGCGGGCCGCATGGAACGTCTCGAGGCTTTCGGAGACTGTCCCCGCCTGATTGACCTTGATCAGCACCGCGTTGCAGGCGCCTGCAACCTGTGCCTCGCGCACCAGATCGGCGTTGGTCACCAGGTAATCGTCGCCGATGATCTGGACCCGGTCCCCGAACCGGCGGGTGAATTCGATCGCGCCCGGCACGTCATCCTCGGCCAGCGGGTCTTCGATGGAGGCGATCGGATAGGCCTCAAGCCAGCCGCCCAGCATTTCGATCATACCGTCACTGTCCAGCTGCCGATTTTCGAGCGCGAGCCGATAGCACCCTGCCCCGCCGAACTCGGAGGCCGCAATGTCAAGCGAGATGACGACCCGCTTGCCCGGGGTTTCCCCGGCGATCTCGATGGCGCGCATCAAGGTTTCGAGCGCTTCCTCGTTGCTGTCGAACATCGGCCACCAGCCGCCCTCATCGGCCACACCCGCCAGCTTGCCTTTCGATTTCAGGATGTCGCCGGCGGCGAAGTAGACCGCGCTGGTGATCTCCATCACCTCGTCGAAACATGACGCCCCGGGCACCATGATCATGAAGTCCTGAATATCGACCCTGCGCCCGGCATGCGCGCCGCCGCCAAAAATCTGGATCTCGGGTAGGGGCAGGGACGGGGTCGTGCCTGTGGTCTCTGCCACATGCTGCCACAGCGGGCGCGGTGCATCCGCGGCGGCGGCATGCAGCACCGCCAGCGATGTGGCGACGGTGGCATTTCCGCCCAGCGTCTCCTTCAGGGGCGAGGGGTCGAGCGCCAGAATGGCGTCGTCCGCAGCGCGCTGATCCGAGGCATCATGCCCGCGCAGCGCCGCTGCAATGGGCCCGTTCACATTGTCCAGCGCGGACTGGACGTTCTGGCCGCGCAGATGCCCCCCGCCATCGCGCAGATCGACCGCTTCGCGCGTGCCGCGCGATGCACCGGCGGGGGCGATCGCGCGCCCGAGCACACCGTTTTCGAGTGTGACATCCACCTCGACGGTCGGTCGCCCACGCGAATCCCAGACCCTGCGGGCCGTGATCCTGTCTATCGCTGTCACGTGCGTTCATCCTTCAATCGAACGGTGAGTTCCTGCAGGAAGGTGTCGAGCGTTGGGGCGGGTTCCGCGATCAGGGGCAGGGCCAGCTGGCGAACCTGTGCCTGTTGCGCCGCACCCAGATATTCCACCGGCGACTTCCCATCGACCCGCGCCAGCATGAGCGCGGGCAGAAGGCGGCAGATGCGCGCTTCCAGTGCGCCGGTGTCCTCCCAAGAGACGTGCCTGGCGTAGGCCGCCCAAAACGCAGCCACTTCGTCCAAAAGCGCCGCGCGCTGCGCCGGCAAATGCACCGCCTTCAGCACCAGATGGTTGATGCAGAACGACGGGTCGAACGCGGCATCGCCCATCGTGGCGCATTCCGCGTCCAGAATGACGGGCCCGCTCTGGCGCATCAGGATGTTCTTTGGGCTCACATCGCCGTGCACCAGTACCTGGGCGCTGCGATAAAGCTCGTCCGAAAGGGCGGTGAGCTGCGGCGAGACACCGGGATGCCTCGCGGCCGTGAAGGTTAGATACGGCTCGATGCGCAAGGCGCGAAAATCATCCCGGTTCTGGAACGCGGATGTGTCGAACCCGGGCGCTGTCGAGGCCGCGTGCAGCCGGCCGACCAGATCGCCCACGGCGTGTGCCTCGCCCTGCGGTCGCTGGCCCGCCAGCAACGCGCCCTTCCAGAGATAGGCCTCTGCGCCCGAGACGTACTCCATCGCAAACCCGTGCGCGGTCTCGGAGCGGCCGAAGAGACGCACGGCGTTGTCCGGCGCGATCTTCGCTGCCACCGACAGCCAGGCGTATTCCGCGGCATTGCGGTGCACCGGCGCGCGCCACTCGGCGACGACCTTCAGCTTCGGCAGCGCGAACTTGACGCAATAGCGTGCATCGCCAACCCGGATCGCTGCGATGTCGGAAGCAACGCCCCCCGTCAGCGGCGTGACCTCTCGCAGGTCGGCGGCGCATCCGAGGGCCAGATCCTCGACCAGATCAGCGCATCTTGCGGTCAGTGATCTGGACATTGGGGCGAGATCGCAAGAACAATGTTCACGTGAACATCATCGGAAAATCCGATACCTCGGTCAACCGGGTTTCCGCCATACTAAGGGCGGGCCAGCAGGAGACACGACGTGAGCCGCGCTACGATTAAGTCTATCGCGAAAGACCTCGGCATTTCGCACATGACCGTATCGCGCGCGCTGTCCAACAGCCCCAAGGTTCAGAAGGAAACCCGCGACGCGGTTTTGGAACGTGCCCATGAACTGGGCTATGTCAAAAGTGCGGCCGCACTGATGATGCGCGGGGATGCGCCCAGGATCTTGGGGCTCTTGTTGCCCAACATCGTCAATGAGTTCTACGCCCGGTTTGCCAATGACATGGCACTCGCATGCGACCGCCACGCGTTGCATCTGATCATTCACCTGACCAACGACGATGCTCTCACCCAGCAGCAGTCGCTCGACCGGTTGCAGGAGGTTCAGGCCACATCGGTCGTGATGGTGCCCGCACCGGAAAGTGGTGATCGGGCCCCTCCGATGACGGGTTCGATGAACGTGATCGAGCTTATCCGGCAAAGCGAGCACAGGGAGAGACGTCCCGCAGTTCTTGTCGAGGACGGCCCCGCGATACGGGCGGCCGTGCGCCATCTGGCTGAGACCGGGCATCGGAGCATCGCCTATATCGGCGCCAGCAGTGCGCTTTCGAGCGGGCGCGCCCGGCTGGATGCCTTCCGTGCCGGTGCCAGCGCAGCAGGGCTGAACGTTTCAGAAGACCTGATCCAGACCTGCGTGCCCTCTTTTGCCATGGGCCGCGCGCAGGCCGAGGCCATCCTCAAAGCGGGTTGTGCCACGGCGCTTTTATGCGGCGGCTTCGAGCTGTCCAACGGTGCGCTCAGCGCGCTCATCGAGGCGCGCGAGGACCCGAAGACGGACCTGGCGTTCATCGGCTATGGCGATCCGTCATTCTACGCCTGGGTCAACGAGGGCGTTTCGACCATTCGCGTGCCCGTCACGGAACTTGCCCTGCACGCGGTTGAACTGGCCGCAGCCCCGGATCGCACCGGCGCGAGGCAGACGTCGTTTCCCGCAGAGCTGATCCTCAGATAGGGCCGCGGCATCCGCACATTGCCGGCCTGGTCGTTGACTGGATCGCGCCAGCACGCGCGATGACAACGTCATCATGCTTGCCCCCTGAGAACTGGACCACCCGCTTGGGGCAGACCGGGCGGTTCTCGCTGGAGATCGCTTTCGACCCAAACCGGCCGCTCGTTCTTATTGCAGCGAATGACCGCTTTCCGCCCGGAGGCGGCGCTGCATCCAGTGTGACGGAGGGCTGCTCCGGGTGGGACCGACCAGCCGCGAAGGAGATGGGCTTACGAGCGTCGGCAAAATACTTAACGTCCGCTTCTAGCCCCCCATGCTCGAAGGTCCGTGTTGGGTCAGAAGCAGACGTACGGTGTGCTCGTAGAAGCGGATGTTGTTGAGGACTAAACCGCTTGATGTTCGAACTGCCCACGAATGCTATGGAGTCTGGAGGAGTAAGCCCTCACCTGCTGTCAGCCATTTCGTCCGGAGCAAACCCAACCGGGAAATCGGTGGTTTTGCTAGCTTGGCTTGCAGCGGTGAATATAGCCTTCTTGTCAGCCTTCATGATCTTGAGCCAGTTGGCGAGATAGGCGGCATGGTCGGCACGCGGTGTCGCTGAGATGCCCAGCTCCGCGCAAAGGAACGCTGCGCCAAGCTCTGCAATCAGCTCCTCGGCCGCATAACCATAATCGCCAAACCGTGTAGACAGGTTGCGATCGAGCCGATGCGCCGACCCTGTCCAATGCGTCAGCTCATGAAACAGCGTTCCGTAATAGGCCTCGGTCTGGTCTGAGGTTTCGGTCCCGATGAAGCGCTCTCGATCAGGCATAGTGATGCGATCGTCTGCCGGGCTGTAGAATGCCTGCTCGCCGCCTGTGTGCACGTCCGCACCGCTTGCAACGACAAGAGCATCAGCCGCCGCGATCGGGTCGATCCGATCTTCAAGCGCTGCCCCATCCGCGGCGCGAAGCTCGAACCCGTCCACCTGCTCAACGATGAAGACCCGTGAGGCCCTGGCGAACAGTACGGTCTCGGTCTCGTTTGGATCGTCCTCGCGGGGCCGCTTCAACTCGCGATAGAACACGATGACACTGGATTTCTCACCCTTGCGAACCTGCGTGCCTTTGGCCTGCCATTGGCGATAAGTGCCCCATCGGCCGTGGCTGTAGTCGTTGGCTGCTGCTGCCCCCCACAGAGCGAGGATGTTGATCCCGAGATAGGCCTTTTCTGACCCGATGTTGCGGGGTCGGGTGATGGCGTTGGCGGATCGGTGCCAGGGCATTTGCCAATCACCGGCACCGGCTTCCATAGCTTTGATGATTTGATCGGTGACGTGCTGATGGACGTCGAACTGGTGTTTGTCTCCCATGGTTTGGTCTCCTCTTTGTTGGGGCTGGGGGTCAGCTGCTGCTGAACCCTTGCCCGTCGGCGAGACCGGGGATTGGAGGGGGCAAGGAGAATCGCGCCGGGCGGCGCGGGCGCAGCGCAGCGAGCCTCGGCCGGCGCTATTGTCCTTGTGGGGAGGAAGGGGCGGCGCCCCTTA
>CAKZYH010000075.1 GCA_937884725.1 uncultured Paracoccaceae bacterium | reverse complement strand
GATACTCGAAGGCTTGGCGCTGCCGCGCTGCGTCCCAAGGCACGCGCCAAACAACCTCGCCGCGCGAGGGGCGGACGAGGCCGTGGATCGTGCGCAACAGCGTTGTTTTGCCGGACCCGTTGGGGCCGACGACCATGGTGACGCCTTCGGCGGCAAGCTCTAGCGCGATGGGGCCGATCATGTGCTTGCCCCGGCGTCTGACGACGACGTCGGACAACGTCACGGGAAGCAACGGGGCGGTTACCATCGCCCGCTGACCTCGGTGTTTGAGAGGAGGTGGGTGGTGACGCTGACAGCAAGGGCGAGTGCGATGAGGACGTAGCCGAGGGCCAGGGCGAGGGCGAAGTTGCCCTTTGAGGTTTCGAGCGCGATCGCGGTGGTGAGTACGCGCGTCGCGTGGTCGATATTTCCGCCGACGATCATGATGGCGCCCACTTCGCCGATGGCTCTGCCGAAGCCGGCGAGCGCTGCGGTGAGGAGGGTGCGGCGGCCGTCCCAAAGGAGCGTTGCGAGGCGCTGGGAGACGCTGGCGTTCAGCGAGATGAGGAGGTCGTGGTAGGCGGCCCACAGTTCGCGAATTGCTTGTTGCGAGATGGAAGCGATCAGGGGCGTGATGATGATCACCTGGGCGATCACCATCACGGTAGGCGTGAACAATAGGTCGAGGACGCCGAAGGGGCCTGAGCGGGAAAAAAGGATGTAGACGAAGAGGCCGACCACGACGGGGGGCAGGCCCATCAGCGCATTGAGGACTGCGACGGCGGCCCTGCGGTGGGCGAAGCGGCGGATGGCGAGGAGGGCGCCCAAAGGCATGCCGATGATTGCCGCGATGACAACCGCGGTGAGGGTCACTTGCAGAGAGCGAAGGGTGATTTCCATCAGCTCTCGGTCGAGTGTGACCACCATCCAGAAGGCCTCCACAAGGCCTTCTCCGATTTCACCCATTCTGGTGCGCCCTTAAAATCCGCGCGAGGTTGCAGTCTGCCGCGCGAAGACACTTGGCCGCTTGGCCCGGTCTGTTTCGTTGGTTGGTTAGTCGAGCCGCACGCCGGTGGCCGATGAGCCCTGCTCGGCGGCTGAGAACGGCATTTGATCGCTGTTCAGCGTGTAATAGGCGCCGATCGAAATCACGATCATGGCGAGGAATGAGAAGATCATGGGCCGCATGGCTCAGTTTACTCCACTGTATGGTCTTGCAGGTAGCGGATGAGATCGACCCGGTCCTGCGGTGCTGTGATCCGCTGCATGGGCATGAACGAGCCCGGCACAAAATGGTCGGGTCCTGCGTCGAAGAGCTGATCCAGGGTTTCGGCGGACCAGACGATGTCTCCGGCCGCCAGCGTTGGGGAGTAGTTGTAGCCGGCGATTGTGCCGGCGCGGCGGCCAAAAATGCTGGCGAGTG
Source organism: uncultured Paracoccaceae bacterium (assembly GCA_937884725.1). GTDB lineage: Bacteria > Pseudomonadota > Alphaproteobacteria > Rhizobiales > Amorphaceae > Acuticoccus. Next base: position 426 of record CAKZYH010000075.1, on the reverse strand, counting down.
TGGGGCCGGCGCGGCGGGCGCCATCGCCGGTGAGCGTGTGGCAGACGCTGCATTTGCGCCGGAACTGGCGCTCGCCGTTGTCCGTCGTGGCGGGGTCGCGCAGGAAGGGGCGCAGCGCGAGGCCGAGAACGGGTTCGCCGTGGCCTTTCACGGGGATAATGGCGGCGCTATCATCGATACCGCCGACCACGAGCGTCTCGTTGCCGACGAAGGACAGCGCCCAGACGGGGCCACGGGCGGAAACCTTGCTGTCGTGGACGATGCGCCATGCCTCCGTTCCGACCACCATCACGTGCCCTTCGCCGTCGCCAACCGCGAGGCGTGCGCCGTCGGGTGAGGCGGCCATGGCGAGGATGGGGCGGCGGCCGAGCGTGAGGTCGGCGAGCTGCGTTTCATCGGTAAGGGAGACGATGCGTGTGCCGCCAT
>CAKZYH010000074.1 GCA_937884725.1 uncultured Paracoccaceae bacterium | reverse complement strand
GCGCAAAACCGCCTTCTCGCAGCCCTCGCCGAGGCGCTCGCGGGCGAGATCGACCCCAACACGCTGCAGGTGCAAGTGGGCGCGAGCCCCGCCACGCCTGAACGCCTGCTCGTCGAAATCAGCTACACGGTCGCCGCGCTCTCCAAGCGCGAGACCCACGGCTTCACGGTGTAGCGCCATGGCCGATGCTCCCAACAAAGAGCTGATCTTTGCCGAAGGCTGCGGCGACTGCGGCGAGCGGCGCGTCGACCTCCCGGCCCCCTTCCCGGACATCCCCGACGACTTCGACTGGCTCGCGCGCGACTACGACAGCATCCGCCTGTTTATGATGGAGGAGCTCGCGCACCGCTTCCCCGCGCGCAAACGCTGGACGCCGGCGGACATGGAAGTGGTGATCGTGGAGGCGCTCGCCGCCGCCCTCGACCGGCTGAGCCACTCGCTCGACATCGTCCACGGCGAGGCCTTTCTGGAAAGCGCGCGCCGGCCCCAGTCGGTCCGTCGCCTCCTCGCCCTCATCGGTTACGACGCGGCCGCCCGCATCGACCCCGCCCTTTTCGCCGATCTTCCAGCCCTGCCGCGCAACCCCGACGGCACACCGGGCACCGAAACGCCGGAAGAAGCGGTCGAGCGGCTTTGGACGCTGGTGCCGGAGGAGATGGAGCGCGCCCGTGACGCCGGCCCACGCCTCATAGGCGAGCAGCTGCGCATGGTCACCCTCGCCGACCACGCCAACACCCTCGCCGCCCACCCTCTAGTGGAGCGCGGCAAGGCAAGGCTGGTCTGGACCGGCTCATGGAACACGATCCTGGTCGCGCTCCTCCTGCCCGCAGCCCGCCAACTGGACGACCCGCTTCACGTCGGCGCTCCCGCCGCGACGCCAAGCGAACTCACCGCGGAGGTATGGAGCGACACCACGGCGCACCACCGAGAGCGTCAAATCCCCCTCCCGCCGATCACCGAGGCGCTGACCAGCCGCGCGATCCTCGCCGTCCTGGTCGAGAAGCTGCGCATGATCGGCGCCGAGATTTTCCTCGAAGACGCACGCCTCGTTCCGATCACCTTCTGGCTCTCCGCCCAAGCCAAACCCGGCTTCTACCGCTCCGAGGTGCGCGACGGCATTGCGGCAACGCTGTCGGCCGGGCCAGGCGGCCTGTTCGAACCTGGCAACCTCGATTTCGGCGACGCGGTCTACGCTTCCAACATCATCGAACGCGCCATGGCGGTGGAGGGCGTCGCGACCGCCTGCCTCAACCGCTTCAAGCGCATGGGCCGCGGCTTCGGCGACCAAACCGACAGCGGCCGCATCGCCATCGCGCCGGACGAAATCGCCATCTGCCAGAACGAGCCGGGCGCGCCCGA
>CAKZYH010000073.1 GCA_937884725.1 uncultured Paracoccaceae bacterium | reverse complement strand
GCTGGGACTCGTTCCTGTCCACCGCGTGGACGGCCATCGGGTGGAACGAGCTCGCGGTGCTGTCGCTGTTGGGTTGCCTCATCGCGGTGGCATCGCTCGGCAGCGCGTTTGCCTACCAGATTGCGCCGTCATCGGTCGTCGGCACGTTCGACTTCTCCTATGTCGGCTTCGCGCTTGTCTGGGGGCTGCTGTTCTTCGGTGAAATCCCCACGCCGCTGGGCCTCTTGGGGATCGGGCTGATCGTCCTTGCAGGGATTCTCGCGGTTCGGGCGGATCGCTGATCAGGCCGCCGCGTGCTGTCGATGGGGCAGCTGCCAGGATGATGCTGCGGCGCGGAAACGCGGCTAAGCTGGCGGCGAACTGAGCCAATCAAACAGCGAGCGGGACATGGAGCTTCAGGGCAAAACGGCGGTCGTCACCGGCGCTGGCAGCGGGATCGGGCGTGGGCTTGCCACCGGCCTCGCAGGGCAAGGTATGAATGTCGTCCTGGTCGGGCGCCATCAGGCGCCGCTTGACGAGACCGCGGCTCTAGTCGCCGGCGCGGGCGGGCAATCGGTGACAGTTACCGCCGATGTGTCCCAGCTTGGCGATGTGGAGCGCGTCGCCGACGAGGCCACCAGCGCTTTCGATGCGGTCCACCTTCTCTGCAACAACGCCGGTATTGGGCCGTTTGGGACCGCGGCGGAGACCACCATCGAGGAGTGGAAGTGGATCCTCGATGTCAATTTGTGGAGCGTGATCCACGGCATCCATGTGTTCCTGCCGCGCTTTGAGGCGCAGGGCGAGGGCCACATTTGCTCCACCGCCTCGGAGGGCGGCCTCTACAGCCCGCCATTTTTAGCCGCCTACAACACCTCAAAGTTCGCCGTCGTGGGGCTGATGCAGTCTGTGGCGCGCGAACTGCAAGCGCTTGGATCCAACGTGACCGCGTCCGTGTATTGCCCGGGCGCCGTTCACTCCAACATCTTGCAAACCTCAGAAAACCGGCCGGCGTCTGCCAAGAGGTCAGCGGAGCTGTCGCCGGCGACGGAAGCCTTTCGCGGCATCGTGACCGAGGTGGTCAGCACCGGAATGGACCCGGCCGCCGCCGCGGCGTGCGTTATCGACGGGATTCAGCGCGATCAGTTTTGGATTTTCTCCCACGACCATGTGCCTAAGGTCGCCTTGCGTCAGGCCGAGGAGATGGCGAGCACGCGGACGCTGTCGGATCTTTAGCCCTCGTCGGGCTTGAGCCTTACGCCCCGGTCGAAGAGCGGCACGTCGCTGTGCTTCAACAACGGCAGCAAAGCCGCGCCAGCGATGGCGCCACCAATGTGCGCCCACCAGGCGACGCCAGCGTCCGTGTCTTGGACCGCCACGTTGAACAGCTGGAACACGGCCCAGGCAGCAATGAGCCAAACGGCGGGCACGGCGATGGGGAACTTCATCAAGACCAACGCCCACAGCCGCACCCGCGGGTGCAGCATCACGAAGGCTGCGACCACACCCGACAGCGCGCCGGATGCGCCGAGAATGAAAAAGCCCGGCGAAAAGAAGGCTTCCGCGTAGGACGCTGCGATGGCGCAGAGCGCGTAGAAGACGAAGAAGCGGGCATGGCCGAGCGCGTCTTCCACGTTGTCGCCAAACACCCAGAGGAAGGCGAGGTTGCCCGCAAGATGCCAAAAGTCGAGGTGCAGGAAGCTCGAGGTCAGCGCGCTCACCGGCCCCGGCAGCGAGATTTCGGCAAGCGGGCCGGTGACCTGACTGGTCCACTCCGGCAGCGGGCCACCGATGTGTGCAATGGCGGCCACCGCGGCGAGCTGCCCCTGGTCGTCAAGCGCGTTTACCGTCAGCCAAACCAAAACGTTGATGGCAATCAGGAGCCACGTCACCCACGGCATGGTGATGTGCCGAACCGGATTGTCCACGTCGTGAATTGGCAAAAACAAATCGGCGTCTCTCGTTCGCGGGCGAGGCGCCGCCCTGCCGCGTGGTCAGCTGGCGCGTGATCTCTCGTACCATGTTGCAAGCGGCATGACATCGGGCGAGACGCCGTTGGCATGGGGCCAGCTGTCGATGGCCCAGGGCGTGCCCTTCTTGGTGACCACCACAGCGGTCGCGTGGGGGTAGCGGCCATCGAGGAAGAAGCCGCGCGCGACGGGTTTGCCGATGGTGTGGTGCCGCAACAGCCCGGCTTTGGCCGCCACCATCAGATAGCTCGTGGTGTTGGAGGCCTCGTCGATGCAGTCCATCTGCCCAGGGGTGCGTGCATTATGCAGGTCGAGCCCACCCACATCACCGGCCGAGCCCACCGTGGGCGCGACGCGCTTCTCCGCCCACGCCACAAAGGCTGCGATTTTGGCGCGCTCCTGCGCAGGCGTCGCCGCGCCGGCGAGCATCCTGCGCATCTTTCGCTTGTCCTTCGCCGTCAACGTGACCGGCGTTTTCAGGTGGCAGCCGAAGCCGTGGCACACGATGACGCGGTCGCTGCGCTGCGGTGCCACACCACCGTGGGCGGCGTACCACGTCTCAGGTGAGCCCGTGTGCTGGGCAAGGCACCCGGCCAGCGTCAGCGCGCTCAACGCGGTCAGTGAACGCCACAACAATCGCACGAGCTGCTCCCAAATTGACGCCCCTGAGTTAGCGCAACGGCACCGTGGAGTCTCCCAACCCCATCCACCCGTCCACGATTGCTTGAAGCTTGTTCCCAGTTGTCGCATCACAACCACATGAACACGATCGACATCATCGGCGGCGGACTGGCCGGGTCTGAGGCGGCGTGGCAGCTCGCGGAGGCGGGCGTCCCGGTGCGGCTCACGGAAATGCGGCCGGTCAAATCCACCGCCGCCCACAAGACGGATGGGCTGGCGGAGCTGGTCTGCTCCAACTCATTCCGGTCAGACGATGCGCAAGGCAATGCGGTCGGGCTGTTGCATGCCGAGCTGCGTGACGGCGGATCGCTGATCATGCGCTGCGCCGATGCCCATCAGGTGCCGGCCGGCAGCGCGCTTGCGGTGGACCGCGACGGCTTTTCCGCCGCGGTGAGCGAGGCGCTGCTGTCCCACCCGCTGATCGAGATTGTGCGCGGGGAGGTGACGGCGTTGCCGGACGGCCCGGCGATCATCGCCACTGGTCCGCTGACAAGCGATGCGCTGGCAGCCGCCATCACCGATGCCACCGGTTCGGACGCGCTCGCCTTCTTTGACGCCATCGCCCCCATCGTCCACCGCGAGAGCGTCGACATGGACATCGCCTGGTTTCAGTCGCGCTACGACAAGGCGGGGCCGGGCGGGACGGGCGCTGATTATCTCAACTGCCCCATGACGCGGGATGATTATGAGGGCTTCATAGACGCTCTCCTCGCGGCAGACCGCGTAGACTTCAAAGAGTTTGAAGACACGCCCTATTTTGACGGTTGCCTCCCCATCGAGGTGATGGCCGAGCGCGGCAGGGAAACGCTGCGGCACGGCCCGATGAAGCCCATGGGCCTCACCAACGCGCACAAGCCGGACGAAAAACCCTACGCGGTCGTTCAGCTGCGCCAGGACAATGCGCTGGGCACGCTGTTCAACATGGTCGGCTTCCAAACCAAGCTGCGTTATGGCGGCCAGACCGACATTTTCCGGCGCATCCCCGGCCTACAGAACGCAGAATTTGCGCGCCTCGGCGGGCTCCACCGCAACACTTATCTCGACAGCCCGCGGCTGCTCGACCCGACCTTGTCGCTGAA
>CAKZYH010000072.1 GCA_937884725.1 uncultured Paracoccaceae bacterium | reverse complement strand
GATCGAACGCGCGAACTGCGAGACAAGTTGACGGCGGAGATCGCCGAGCTGCGCCAGCGCGCGGTGAGTGGTGCGGGGGCGGAAGCCTGGCGCGCCCGCGAGGTGCGGCTGCGGGAAGACCTGCGCGCCCGGATCGACAAGGTTGAGCTGGAGCTTCGCAGCGCTGGCATCTGGAAGGTGCTGCGCCGGGTTCAGCTGAGCGCTGGCGAGCAGCTGCGGTTTCTGCGCAATTGGTTTGGTGATCCGCTGAAAACCGGCGCTGTGGCGCCGTCCGGCCCCGAGTTGTGCCGACTGATGGCGCGCCACGCTGAGCTTGACCGGCCGGGCTTCGTTGTCGAGCTGGGTCCTGGCACTGGCGCTGTGACGCAGGCCTTGGTGGAGCGCGGCGTGGATCAGTCACGGCTCGTGCTGATCGAGTACTCGCCTGACTTTTGCGCGCTTTTGCGGGAGCGTTTTCCGAGCGCCACGGTGGTGGAGGGGAACGCCTACGCGCTTGCCGATGTGATGGAGCGCCTCGGCAACCCGCCGATAGCGAGCGTGGTGTCGGGGCTACCGCTCTTCACCCGTCCGCTTCCGGAGCGCCAGGCCCTGATGAGCGAGGCGATGCGTCTGATGCCGTCCGGCGCCCCGTTCATTCAGTTTTCCTATGCGCTCGTGCCGGCGGTGAAGGGCCTGGTCGGTGTGACCTGGTCCACGTCGCGTTGGGTGATGGGCAACTTACCCCCGGCACGGGTCTGGCTGTATCGCCAAGTCGCGGGCTGATCGGGCGTCCTCGCGCTTGCAGCCCGGTCAGACAATAAAGTCCGACATGCTGAGGTTGAGGTGATCTTCCAGCATGATGGTCATGTCGGCCGTCGTCTGGAACAGCGGATTGTAAGCCTTCACGGTGATTTCGGTGTAGTCGTCACCGTTCTGGGTCACGTGGTCGATTTCGATCGATGATGCCGAGAATGGCGTGAAGCCAGCGTTGGCGCCGATGAAGGTTGGGGTGGTGGCGAAGGCAAAGACGTCGCTGAGGTCGATGGTGTCGGTTCCGATCTCGAAGTCGGTGATGATGTCTGTGCCGCCGGCGGTGCTTTCGCTGGCGTGGTTGTATTCAAAGACATCGGCGCCCTGACCACCGGACATGATGTCGGCGCCATGGCCGCCGATGAGCCTGTCGTTGCCATCGTCGCCGTTGAGAGTGTCGTCGTGATAGCCGCCTTTCAGAAGGTCCCGGCCCTCGCCGCCTGACAGGACATCGTTGTGAAAGCCGCCGTCGAGGGTGTCGTCGCCCTCATCGCCCATCAGGTTGTCGTTGCCGTAATAGCCGTCGAGGACATCGTTGCCGGAGCCACCGCCGAGCACATCGGTGCCCTCGTGGCCGAGGAGTTGGTCGTTGCCGGAGCCGCCGAGCAGCGTGTCGTCGCCCTGGTAGCCGCCGAGAGTGTCGTTGCCCTCTTCGCCAAACACGATGTCGTTGCCCCCGCCGGCGATGACTTCGTCGTTGCCGGCACCTGCAAAGGCGACGTCGTTGCCATCGCCAAGGTAGAACAGCTCATTGAAGGAGCTGCCGGCCAGCCAGTCATCGCCGTCCGTACCGTTAATGATGATGGTTGGGATGTAGGTTGGGGTGGTTGGGAGCTGCCAGTTTGGGATGTACCAGTTGCTCATGTTGCGAAATCTCCATGTTCGCGGTTTTGGAGCATCTGAGGTGGTTGGCGCATTTGCCAGCGGGCGTGACTTCGGTCACAGACGCGTTGGATGGCGCTGTGATGAGCGTCACCAAAGGGTCGTTTTCGTTGGGGGTTTTGGCAGGTGAAGGTGTTGGTCACCGGCTCGTCGGGGTGGCTTGGGCACTACTTGATGCCGATGCTGCGGGCCGAGGGGCATGAGCCGCTAGGGCTTGATGCGGCGCCCGGGCGTGAGACGCACATTGTCGGCTCGGTGGCGAACAAGGGCGTTGTGCGCAATGCGGTTTTTGCGGTCGATGCGGTGATCCACTGCGGAGCCCTGCACAAGCCTGACATTGCGCGCTATCCGACGAGCGCCTTTGTGGACACCAACGTGACGGGGACGCTGCACCTGATCGAGGCGGCGCAGGAGGCCGGTCACGGCACGTTCGTGTTCACCTCGACCACCTCCTTGATGGTGACTGAAGCAATCCGGGCTGAGACCAGCGATTGCGCGGTGTGGCTTGATGAGACCACGGGGCCACTGGCACCGCGCAACATCTATGGCGTGACAAAGCTTGCGGCCGAGGGGTTATGCCGAATTCACGCGCGCCCTGGTTTCACGGTCACCGCGCTGAGGACGTCTCGGTTTTTCCCGGAGGAGGATGATACACATCGGGTGCTGAGCGGGCAGAACATGAAGGCGAACGAGTTTTTGCACCGTCGGCTCACCGTGGAGGATGCGGCGCGGGCGCATGTCTTGGCGCTGGTGCGCGAGCGGGGGGATGCGTTTGAGGCTTTGGTGATCAGTGCGCCGCCGCCGTTTCTGCGCAGCGATACGGTGGCGCTGAAGGCAGACGCCACCGCTGTGGTGTTGGGAAAATACCCGCAAGCGGCTGATTTATATGCCGAACGGGGGTGGAGCCTGCCGCGAACCATTGGCCGGGTTTATGATCCTGCGCGGGCGGAAGATGTGCTGGGGTTTCGCCCAGAGACCGACTTTTCGGCGATCTTGGCTGCGATGGCTGCGGGCCAGGCGCTACCGTTTGCTCACGACGCTGATTACGCGTCGCCACTCCTGAGCAGCGACGCATAAAGAGCCGCGCCCCGCAAATGCGAGGCGCGGCGGACGTGTCGCCGATGAACGGACCGGTGTTGACGCCCGCTTAAATCGGGCGCCAGATTTTCCCGTTACCGCGCAGCGCAAAGAAGAATGCGCCGGCTGCCATGAGCACGTGGAAGCGCATTAGTAGCCATGCGCTCGAATACACCTGCAGGATGACCGCGGTGACGATGATGCCGATGGCGAGCGCAGATGCACGGGTGATGAGGTCGCCGAAGCGATTGTTCATCAGGCCGCCGAGCAGAAGGCCAATGGGAGCAAGCACTTCGCCCACCGCCACAAGTGTCCACAGGACGAGGGGAACTTGCCAGCCTGCCGCGCCGGCCGCGAGGTCAGGGAATTTGTTGAGCCCTTCTTGGAAAATGATGACGGCCAACGGTACTCGCAGCATGTAATCTGCGATGAACAATGTCGGTGCGTCGAGGTTAAAGGGCAGGCCCCGTGACGGGGTCGTGATGGATTGGTCGCTCATGCTACACCTATACGACGGTTATTGCTGTCCACGGATGGGAATGCGTGACATCTGTAAAGAGTTCCCGCTGACTGCAAAAAGTTCCCGTTGACTTAGAATTAATATAGTTTTGATCGCTTCTTGCGGCCACAACACTGAAATATCCGGGAGCCCGAAACCTTCAATCTGCGTGGTTCGCGTCATTTCAACGCATATGTTCGAGAGAATCCTACGAAGGCGTAATATTTTTTCC
>CAKZYH010000071.1 GCA_937884725.1 uncultured Paracoccaceae bacterium | reverse complement strand
TGGTTAGAGCAGCGGAATCATAATCCGCGTGTCGGGGGTTCAAGTCCCTCCTCCGCTACCACCTCACTTGTCAAAGCTATGACCAACCCAAAGACCGCACGAGGCCCCGCTTCATTGAGGACGTTGCCTCCTTCTCAAACTATGGTCGGTCGCGTGGACGCTAGATTTGCCGGAGCAACCACAGGCGTCTCTCGCTGGGCGATGCGTTTTGACGGTGCATCGGGACGACCCAGCAGTGCGGCCCGCCAGCGCCGGCACGGTTGCGCGGGGCGACACCGCGCGCGGTGGGCGCGACCCTCGTGAGCCAAAGCGGCGACCTCGCAGAACGGTGGCTGTGACATCACCGAGAGCGGCGCTGCCTCCTCAACGATCATGGGCGGGTCAACTGGCGAAGGCCGGCTATCTCACACCGCCCCATCGCGGAAGGGCGCGGCGGTATCGCTGGCAAGGAATGCTTGTAGTGGCACATCTTCCTGCTTGAGAAAGCCCTTTTGAGGCAGCGCACCGTCCCTTGTCATGGCGATAATCGTGGCCACGGAGGACGCCGTCGTCCAAGCGATGGCGGTGCGGGTGCGCCCCGCAACGCGTGTTGGCCGGTAGGCGCGCACGAATTCCCTGCGCTGCAGCCGGTCTTCAATCGTTCCTTCGGCCGCCGCATGAACGTAGACCACATCGTTATCGATGGGCGGCTTGGCGTTCACCAAGATTTCGCCCGCCTCCCGTCTGCGGTCCCGCATCAAAAGCTCGTGGAAGAAGAAGTTCATCATCGCCACATGCCCCGGATAACGCATCGTCTTGTAGTCCATGTCCGGAACACGACCATGGTACGTCTCGCACATGGTGCCGAGGCCACCCGATGTGGTGAAGGCCTCCAGCTCAACCCCACCGATGTAGATCTTCTCGATCCACTCCATGGCGGAGACCATCTTGATCTCGCCGCCTTCCAATACTTCGCAATCGTTGAGGTATTCGTTGACCACCCCTTCGGGCGACCAGTTGAAGGCATAGCCCAACAGGCCGTTCGGGTGCTGCGGCAGAGCGCCAACGCGCATACGGCAGGATCGGCAGGTATCGACCTGCCCAATAAGGTCGGCGCCAACAATCCCGATAAACCCCGGCGCAAGGCCACATTGCGGCGCCATCAAGCCCTTGGATGTGCGGGCGAGCGTTTGAATATGCCGCGTCGTCGGCACGTCCTCGGTGAGGTCGAAATAGTGGATACCCGCAGCGTGGGCGGCGTCCGCCACGGCCATGTTGAGGTGAAACGGCAAGCACGACAAAACCGCATCCACAGACGCGAGAGCGTCGGCCAGCACACTCGAGCCAGACAGATCAAGCTTGCGCGTCTCAAAGGCTTTCTCGGGCTGCGGCGCCGCATCGTATCCCACAACGGTAAAGCCGCTCGCCACCAAAAGCTCGGCGGCCAAGTCACCGACCTTGCCAAGGCCCAGAACTGCGATCGTCTTCACAGCGTCTCCAAACGGTGAGGGGTTCGGCCCGCCATCATCGGTCCAGTAGCGCCGACGGTAACCAGAGCACCAGTTGCGGGAACATCGTAATCAGCACCACGCCAACCACCATGAGGCAGAACATCGGAAACGCGGCCCGCGCGATGAACCCAAGGTCCCGCCCCGTCATGCTTTGCATCAGGAACAAGTTGAACCCGACCGGCGGCGTGATCATCGCCATCTCAGCCACCAAAACAACGAAGATGCCGAACCATATCATGTCGATCCCGGCGCCCCGCACCAGCGGCTCGATCACCGCCATGGTGAGGACGATGGACGAGATGCCGTCCAAGAAGAAACCCAGTACGATGTAGAAGAGCGTCAGCGCGGCGATCAGCATCCATGGCGACAGCTCCATTGCGCCGATCCATTCCGCCAGCGCGCGCGGCAGGCCCGTAAATCCCATGGCCAGCGTCAAAAATGCCGATCCCGCGACGAGAAGCATGATCATGGACGTGGTTTTGACCGCACCCATAAGGCCATCGATGAAGCTCTCGCGGGTGAGCGAGCGCTCAGCGGCCGATAACCCAAGCGCCCCCAAAACACCCAGGACCGCCGCCTCGGTGGGTGAGGCAACGCCGGTATAGATCGACCCGATCACGACCAGAATGAGCAGCGCGAGCGGTGCAAGATGCCGCAGGCCAACGAGCTTCTCGGTGAACGATGCCCGCGGTTCGCGCAGCCGCCGGCCATCCTCCGTGACGAGCCCCCACACGGTGATGAAGACGATGAACAACAACGCCAGCATCAGCCCCGGAATGATGCCCGCCATAAAAAGGCGCGTGATGGAGACCTGCGCGGTGACCCCATAGACGATCATGATAATCGACGGCGGGATGAGGAGCCCGAGCGTCGAGGCGCCCGCCAGAGTGCCGTAGGCAATGCGGTCGGGATAGTTGCGGCGTTTCAGCTCCGGCACTGTGATCTTACCGATGGTCGCAAGCGTCGCCGCCGAGGAGCCGGAGATCGCCGCAAAGGTCGCGCAGCCTACAATGTTGATGTGCACCATACCGCCGGGAAGCGCCCGCATCAGCGGCGCCAGCCCCTTGAAGAGGCCGTCGGAGAGGCGGGAGCGAATAAGGATCTCGCCCATCCAGATGAAGAGCGGCAGCGACGCGAGACCCCAACTGTCACTGGCCGACCACACCGTCGTCGCCAGCGCATCCCCCACCGGGCGGGATGTGAAGAGCGTCATTGCCAGCAGCCCGACCCCCATTAGGGCAAAGCCGATCCAAAAGCCGACCGCGAGCAGCCCAAACAGGGCCACAACCATCGCACCGGCCAGGACAAGCTCCCCCATCGGTCAGTCCCATCCGCCGGATGTGCCGGTGGGCTGCACGCCAAGGTCCCTCTGCAGCAACGCCCGCAGGCTCGCCAACACGGTAATCAGTGCGAAAAAGAAGAACCCAACCGTAAATGGCAACTGCGGCAAGTAGATGAGCAGTTCATCCGACCCATCGCTTCGGTCCTGGAAGTCGTAAGACAACATCGTCATCGTGACGAGGTAGTAGGCCAGGTAGGACGCAAGGGTTGCCGAGGTGAGCAGTAAGACGAGCTCCCAGGCGTATCGCACCCGGCCGCGAAATCGGTCCAGCAACAGGCTCACCCGGATGTGGCCCTGGTGCGCGAACGTGTAGGCCATGCCAAACGCGCTCGCGATGGCGAGGCAATAGCCAGCATAGTTGGTGAGGCCGGGCACATAGACGCCAACCATGCGGCTGATGATGCTGCCGAGCACGAAGCCCGCCAACACGACAATGGCGAGCGCGGCAACAAGGCCGCAAAACCCAGCGACTATCGCGATTGCGCGGTCCAAGATGCGCACCATCACCACCCCCTAAATGTGCTGTCCCCGGGCGACGTGGTGCCGCCCGGAGCGCACCTCAGTTGGACGCCTGGTAAGCGTCCAAGGCGGCGGCGCCAGCGTCACCCGCCTCAGCCTTCCACTCCTCGGCCATCGTGGCGCCGATCTCTGCGAACGAGGCCGCGAGCGCTTCAGACGGCGACGCAACGGTCATCCCGTTCTCAGCCATGGTCGCGTTGTAGCTTTCGGTGATCTCCCGCGCCGCATCCCAAACATTGGCCTCAGCGGTCGCTGCCGCATCCAACACAACCTGCTGTGTTGCTTCGTCGAGCCCGTTCCAGGCGTCCATGTTGACCAGAACAGCGCTCTTCGGAAGCCAACCGTTCACCGTGTAGAAGTGGTCCACGAAGTCCCACATCTTTTGAAACACACCGATGGCACCAGAACCCATCATCGCGTCGGCAACGCCGGTGGAGAACGCCTGGCTGATCTCCGTCGCTTCGGTTTGGGCCGGCACCGCCCCCATCAACTGGGCGAGCCGCGCGCTGTTCGCGTCGGCCACGCGGAAGCGCACGCCGTCCATATCGTCAATAGTCTCCACCGGGTCGCGCGCAAACAAACCCTGGGGCGGCCACACGGGCATGTAAAGAAGCTTCAGCCCGCGCTCTTCCAAAGCCGCTTCAATGGCCGGCCGCGAAGCATCGTAAAGCGCCTTGGCCGCATCGAAGTCCGTGGCAACGAACGGCACAACATCCAGCCCAAAGATCGGGTCCTCACTGGCGTGCGCACCCATGTAGCGCCCCGCGATGGGGACTTGGCCGGAGCGCACCGCGCGCAAGATTTCGCCGCCCGAATATAGTGAACCGCCCGGATGCACGACAATCTCAAGCGCGCCGCCGGACTTCTCATTCACCTCCTCCGCGAACGCCGCGTAGGACTTCGACACATAGTTGCCTGCCCCGTAGGCCGACGGCATGTCCCACGTCTCCTGGGCAAACGCGTGTCCTGCGACCAGTGTACCCGCGATCAGAAACGGTAAGCTCAACGTCTTCATATGTGTCTCCATTCAATCGACCACCTTTAGGTCGCGTGGATAGTGTGTAAGGACTTCACATCCGCCCGCGGTAACGCAGACGCTATCAGAAATCGCCATCCCAAAATCTTCACGAAAGATCGTCGGAATAACGTGGAAGGTCATGTTTTCTTGCAGAACAAGAGGGTCATCAGGCCGGATGGCGTAGATGTGCCCCTCAGACCAGTTCGGTGGGAAACCGATACCGATCCCGTAGGCCGCCCGACTTTTGAAATACTTGCCATAGCCGCGCTGGGCGATGCGCTCGCGGCAGATGTGGTCGACGGCGCCAGCGCTCACGCCGGGCTGGATGGCCTCGGTCGCGGTCTCCAGCATTTCAATCAGCGCATCGGCCGTCGCCTTTTGCTCGTCCGTCGGGCGTCCAACCACAGCGCTGCGGCTCATCATGACGTGGTAGCGGTCGATGGCCGCAGCGCCTTCAATCAAGACGACGTCGCCGCGCTCGATGGTCTTGCGACGCCACAGCGCAAAGCACAGCGCCGACCGGGCGCCGCTCACCACCATCGGCGGATGCCCGATGTATTCGCTACCCGCCGCAATGCATCCGGCGTGCAGCGCGGCCGCGACATCATTGTCGGTGCGGCCTGGCGCGATCGCGTTCAGCGCATCGTCCATCCCGCGTTCCACCGCCCGCGCAGCCTGGCGCATTCGGTCAAGTTCAGCAGCGGACTTAATGCGCCGCCCTTCCTCAATGGGCGCAGTGTAGGGGACAAGCGTCGTCCCCACCCGCTCTGTCAGCGCAAAGTAATCCGCAACGGAAAGGTATCGCGAGGACGGTTCAAACCCGACCCGCGCCATCCCTAGGGCGTCGACGGCGGACGCCAGAACGGCCATCGGCTCATCCGTGTCGTGGATCGGCACGACGCGCTCAATGGTCGGCAGTGCCAGCGCAAGGTCCCGGTTCACCACCCGCGTGATGAGGGCGGGCCGAGCTTTAAGCGTCACCAGCATCGCCTGAAAGGTGAAATAGCCGATGGTCTGGTACCCGGTGAGCCAGAACATGTTCTCCGGGTCGAAAATCAGCGCCGCGCCCAACCCCGAGCGCTCCATGTGCTCGCGAACACCATCGAGCCGGGCGCCATAGACGGAGCGGTCGAACGCCAGTTCGTCAGGCCAGATGCGGCGCTGATCGCTCTCGCGCGCCAACGCCACGTCGGCCGAAGGGATGTCGCTGCTCATCTTTCGAGCTTGCACAAATGTCGGCCATTCATTCAATTCGTATTCGTTGGCACTGCACCCCAGAAAAGTTATGACCCCGCGGCAGATCGAAGTGTTTCAGGCAGTGATGTTGAGCGGCTCCATCACCGCGGCCGCCGCACGGCTCAACGTCAGCCAACCCTCGATCAGCAAGCAGATCCAGCTTCTGGAGGGCTCGGCGGGGTTCACGCTGTTCCGGCGCTCGGGCAACCGCGTCCTCCCAACCTACGAAGCCGAACAGCTCTTCGAACGGGTGAAGCTGGTCTACGCCGGGCTTGATGATGTGCGCCGGTTTGCACAGGCGATCCGGGACAACCGCACCGGGACGGGCGGCTCGCTCACCATCGCCGCGATGCCGCTCCTAGCCCAGTACTGGCTGCCCCCGCTCGTCGCGCGCCTCGCCGCGACGGCTGGGCTGTCGTTCTCGCTGCCGGTGCGCAGTACAGATTGGATCCTACGCGCCGCTGCCGCGGGACGCATCGACATCGGCCTTTGCCTAGCGCGGGCCACATCCCCCGGCACCCGAACGACCCCGCTGATGGAGCTCCCTTTTGCCTGCGTCATGCGCGACGATCACCCGCTGATCGACCGGCCCACCATCGGCCTAGGCGACCTGGAGAACGAACAGGTGGTCGAGCTCAACAGCTTCGACGACACCACCCCCGAGGACCCCCTGCCAAAGGTGGAACGATCCGGCCCATCGATCAGCGTATTCACCACAGCCGCAGCGTGCGAGATCGTGATGGCCGGTTTTGGTGTCGCGATTGTCGATGCGGTGACGGCAAGGGCGTTCGCCCGCTCCGGGCTCCAACACCGCCGCGTCACAGACGTTCCCCCGCTCCAGCTCGCCCTCGTCCAGCCCGAGCGCCCCTCCCCAACCCGCTTCGCCGATGCGGTCTGCCAAGACCTGTTCGCCCTCGCCCGCGATACCGAGCAGCTCACCAACGGCCTGTCGTCATAAGATGTCTGGCGCACCCGAGGGCCAGGCCACGCCGGACTACGCGGCAAGCGCGCTCACATCAGCGCTCGCGATCACCCCGGTATCGGAGACGGTCACAAAGACGCGCGTCCGATCCGGCCCGGCAAACGCAAGGTTCGTCGTCGTCCGCCCCAGATGGCGGCAATCAACCATCCCGATCTCATCGCCGTCAGGGCTGAAGACAAACACTGCCCCACGGCTCGCGTGGCAGACGTAAAGATTGCCGTGACTGTCGAGCGCCATGCCGTCCGGTCCGCTATTGCCCGCCGGAAGCCGCGCAAACAGCTGAACCTTCGACGTCCCCGAGGCAAACAGCGGCAATCGCCAAACTTCGCACGCCCGGGTCATGGCGACGAAGAGCACGCTATCGTTGGCAGCTGTGACGAGACCGTTCGGGCTAGGGCCGTTCGAAAGCAGCACGTCGAGCTGGCCTGTCGACACGTCCGCTCGATAGACGCGCCCTGTTGAATCGTGAAGCCCTGTCTGCCCCTGGTCGGTGAAGTACAACGTGCCGTCGCCCGCGAACCACAGGTCGTTGCAGCCCTTAAACCCTTCGCTGCGGTGGGTCTCGAAGACCGGCTCAGGCACGCTGCTTCCAGCCCTCAGACGCAAAATCCCGCGCTTATAGTCGGCGATATAAAGGTGCCCATCGCTTTGCCAGCGCATTCCGTTCGGCCAGCCATCATAGTCCGCGACGAGCGACCAATCTCCGTCCGCGCTGATGCGAAAGATGCGGCCGTGAGGGATGTCGGTGACAAAGAGTGCGCCGTCCGGAGGAAAGGTCGGCCCTTCCAGAAAACTGTCGAGCTTTGCGCCAGGCTTGTTGGCATCGATCCAGGCCGACCGCCGCTCCTTGTCTCGGAACCGCTCAGGCAGCGACGTAAACCCCTCCGCGCTGACAACGATATCCGTGAACGCCATGGCGGCTACGTGCTCGCAGCGCGCAGGCGCTGGTGCGCAAGGATGCGCTCACCAAGCAGGGCGAGCACAATGGCGGTAGCGGCGAGCTGGACGAGCGCCGCCGGATAAATCGCGACAACAGAGCCAAAGGCCAATGCGATCCGGTGCAGCGGCGAAAGACGGGTGAAGAAATGCCCAATGTGTGCGGCGTTGAACGCGATGATGACCACGATGAGGCTAGCGAGCGTCAGCACCGTAGCGGGGAGCGTCGCGAGTGTCACCGAATCCAAAAACACCTCGGGGTGATAGATCCAAATCACCGGCAACGCGAAGCCAACGGCGCACAACCGAAGCGCATTGCCAGCAATCGCTACGGGGTTCTCCCGCGCAATCGCGGCGGCGGCAAAGACGGCGAGCGCCACCGGCGGCGTGATCGCCGACAGCACGGCGTAGTAAAACACGAAGAAGTGCGTCTGCAGCTGGCTCACGCCAAGCTCGATGAGCGATGGCCCGGCAACAAACACAACCATCAGGTAGGATGCGGCCGTAGGGAGTCCCATCCCTAAGATAATGGAACACACTGCGGCGAGGAGCAACGCCAGGAGAAGGTGGCTGTCGCCCATCGACACGATCGCTTGGTTGAGCTTGATGCCAAGTCCCGTGGAGGTGATCGCCCCGATGATGACACCGATTGCGGCGCACGCGATGAGTACGGAGAGCCCATCACGCCCCCCATCGACAAGCAGCGTGCGCGCTGTTCTGAGGCCAAACCGCGTCGCCGGAAGAACCAGCGCAACGGCCACTACAACCCCCGCGGCCGCAAGCCCGCAGAACGTGGGGGAGTAGCCGGAGAACAACATGATGAGCAGCGTCGAGAAGCCGGCTCCGAGGACAATCGACTGCGAGGTCCTCGCCGACGTCCACGTGACAGCCGACGACTTATCGTCTGGCGAGCTGCCACGGCGCTGGGCCTCCAGGACGGCCGCAGTGGACAGCGAAAAGATGAAAAGGAACGCGGGGACGATCGCCACCAGCATGATCGTCGCGTAGGGGATGCCGGTCACTTCCGACATGATGAACGCGCCGACCCCCATGATCGGCGGCATGATCTGACCGACGCAGGACGCGGTCGCCTCAACGCCCCCAGCAAAGCGCGCCGAAAAGCCCGAGCGCACCATCATCGGGATCGTCAGAACACCGGTGGACGACACGTTCGCGGGCGCCGAGCCGTTCACCGACCCAAACAGCGTGGAGGCGAAAATCGCACCCTGCGCCGGCCCAGAGCGCATCCCCCGCGTCGCCCGCAACGCGATAAAGTTGAAGAAGTCCCCAGCACCCGACACGCGGATCGCCGCGCCCAAAATCACAAACGCGAGCACCACGTCGACGCCCGCCCCAAGCGCAATCCCAAAGATGCCCTGGTAGCTATAGGCCACCTCCAACGCGTTGGAGATCGGCATCGGCCGGTGCTGAAGGATCCCCGGCATCAAATGCCCGTAGGCCATGTAAAGGAACGCCGCCGCAACGATCCCCACAAGGATCCAGCCTTCCACACGGCGTGCCGCTTCTGTCACGACTATCGTGCCAATCGCATAGCACAGAAGGTCCCACTGGTTGGGGATGCCTTCACGGAAGGCCGCGATATCGTAGTAGTTTTGAAGGTAGTAGAGGCCCGTCCCGACGGCGCCGAGGACCAGCAACAGGCTGAGCAGCGCATCGGGCACGGTCACGACACCACCGCGTGCGAGTGGCCCCGGCTTCAGCAGGAACACCGCCACAAGACCCAGCGTCAGAACTGTCGCGTACTGCGCTTCGGCCGGATACTTGCCGAATAAGGTGGTGAAGATGATGAACAGCGCGATGGCCGCGCACGCAGCCTCACCGGCCGCGGTGAACGTCGCACGCAGCACCTTGAGGGGCACTGCGGGCGACGGGATTTGGGCTTCGCTCACGCGTCGTGATTCCTTCGGATAAAGGCCGGAGGGCGGACGCGGCGGCGCCTTAGTTCATTAGGCCCGTCTCGCGATAGTAGCGCGCCGCACCGGGGTGAATGTCAGCCGACATCGCATCCAGCGCCGCCTTCTTGGTGATCAGCGCCAGCGCAGGGCTCATGTTGTTGATGGTCTCAATGTTGTCCCAGAAGGTTTT
Source organism: uncultured Paracoccaceae bacterium (assembly GCA_937884725.1). Lineage (GTDB taxonomy): Bacteria > Pseudomonadota > Alphaproteobacteria > Rhizobiales > Amorphaceae > Acuticoccus. Next base: position 5,863 of record CAKZYH010000071.1, on the reverse strand, counting down.
GACGAGCTCATAGGCCGTCTCTTCTGGCATATCGTTGCGCACCACCATCATGAACGGGAACGTCCAAAAGTAAGCCGGACCATCGACCTTCACGCGCCCTTCATAAGCAGCGTTCAGCACGTCGGCGGGGACCTCCTGGAAGGTGTAAAAGTCACCGTTGGTTATCGACTTGCGGAACTCGGCAAGCTTCGCCGGATCGGGCGACACAAAACGCAGATCCATCTGGCGCGAGGCGTTATCGACAGCCGCATGGGGAACGCCGCCCCAAACGAGCGTCGCATCCATCGTGCCGTTTGCCATCTGCTCCATTGCCGGCTGGTACTTGAGGTACTGGCCGTCAGCATCGCCGGCTTCAAGATCAACCCCGTGAACGCCGAAGAGCGCGGTGGTCACCCTGCCAGCGTTGCCGCCCGGGCGGCCGATGGCCAGGGTCTTGCCCTCAAAATCAGGGATCGACGTCACGTCGCTGTCGACGCGGGCGACGTATTGAGCGGCACTCGTCGTAATGGCAAACAGCGCGCTCATGTCCGCATATTTTTCGACGAGCGCCTCGGGGTCCTCCGTGAACTTGCCACCGCGCTGGGTGGCATCGCTGTAGTGCGGCGCTCCGATCGCGACAATGTCGGCCCTGCCCTGGGCGACCTGGCGAAGCCCCTTCACGGAGCCGTTGTCCACCACGGTGAGGCTGATGTCGGACCCGGCATCTTTCAGAAGGTTCGACCACGCTACCGCCATTTGGTAGTCCTGCGTTGTCGGGCCGACGGCGCTAAAGATCACCTCCTCGGCCGCGGCAGTGCCCATCACGCCGAAGCTGGCGGGCAATGCAATCAGAACTGTAGCAAAGAACTTCCGCATGATGTCCTCCTCATGCCGTCTGCTGGCCGGCATAGCGTTTCCGTTCGTTGGGTGCCGCCAGTTGTGTTCTATCAGGCGGAACGAGGTTCTATGTTATCGGTGGGTGCGAGGCGAAGTAAAGTGAAAACACCAAATCCTGCCGTGCCGGCATGCGGCCCGGAGCGTGCGCAGTGAGCGAAAAGGGCGTTGCCGCGGTTGATCGCGCGTTGTCGATCCTGGAGTGTTTCGGCACCGATCAGGACAGCCTCTCCCTCAAGGAGCTGGCCGATGGAACTGGGCTCTACAAGAGCACCATCCTGCGCCTGTGCGTGTCGCTGGAGGCGTTCGGCTACATCCGCCGGCGCGATGACGGCCGCTACCAGCTTGGCCCGACGCTCTGGCGGCTTGGCACGCGATACCGCAACCAGTTCGACATCGCCGGCCACATCCGCCCCGTCCTCAAGGACCTCGCCGCAGTGACCGGTGAGAGCGCCTCCTACTATGTGCGCGACGGAGACGCCCGCATCTGCCTCTTGCGACAAAACTCGACCCAGGCGATCCGCCACCACCTCGACGAAGGAACACGCCTTCCCCTCACGCACGGCGCCGCAACCCATCTGATCCGCGCCTTCACCGAAGCCGCAGCGCCGGACGGAGCCGACATTCGCACCCGCGGCTACGCGGTGTCGCTCGGCGAACGCGATCCGGACACGGCGTCCATCGCCGTCCCAGTGTTTGGCGGCACAGGCGACTTTCTGGGCGCGCTCGTCATCTCAGGCCTGCGCAGCCGCTTCGACGAGGCCGCCCGCACCGAGGCCATCGCCCTCGCACAGCGCGCCGCAGCAACACTGTCGCAGAACATCGCGGTCTAACCGCTCACTCCGCAGCGGAGCGGGCTATGACGCCCCCAAGCACCCCGTCATCGACCATGTGCGCAATATCGGCGTCCGAAAGCCCAGCCTCGCGCGCAACCTCGACCGAATGGGCACCCACCGCAGGGATCGGCCGACGTACAGCCGTGCGGCGACCATTCAGCGTCAGCGGCAGCCCCGGCACCTTCGTCACCGCGCCGTCCGGCATCTCCACATCGAGAAGCCCGCCCGATGTGTTCAGATGCGGATCATCATAAAGGTCTTCAGGCTTGCAGATCGGCGCAAAAGGAAGCCCAAGTTCCGCACAGCGGTCCATGAGCGTGCCATGGGCCATCGCCCCAAAGAGCGCGCGGATCTCGGGCAAGAACCGATCCCGCGCGTGACAGCGCTGCGGGTTTGTGGCGAGCTCCGGATCATCGCGCAAATGACCCAGCCCAAACGCGTCGCAAAACCGCCGCCACTGGGTATCCGACACAACGCCCACGAAAACCTGCTCGCCATCCGCACAGTCAAAAACATCATAGATCGCCCAGGCCGAGAGCCGCGCCGGCATCGGATTAGCGGCCCTCCCGGTCACGGCAAACTGGACCATGTGCTGCCCACACAAGAACGTGCAGTTCTCAAAGAGCGACGAGACCACCTCAGCGCCCTCCCCGGTCGCATCCCGGCGGCGAAGCGCAGCCAGAATCCCAATCACGCCAAACATCCCGCCCATGACGTCATTGACCGAGGCCCCAGCGCGAAGCGGCTGCCCCGGCGGCCCCGTCATGTAGGCAAGCCCCGCCATCATCTGCACGACTTCATCAAGTGCCGTGCGCGTATCGTAAGGCCCCGGCAAAAACCCCTTTGCGGAATAGTAAACCAGACCCGGGTTGGTCGCCCGCAGCGCCTCATAGCCAAGGCCGAGCGCCTCAAGCCCACCTGGCCGAAAATTTTCGATGAGCACATCGGCATCATCGATGAGCCTGCGCACAAAGCGCAGTCCCGCCGGGCTCTTCACGTCCACCGCAACGGAGCGCTTGTTGCGGTTGTAGGTTGGAAAAAAGCCCGCCCCTGACCCCGTCAGCGTGCGTGTCTTATCGCCACCGTCCGCCGGCTCGATCTTGATGACATCAGCGCCGAGGTCAGCAAGGATCAGCCCGCAGGTCGGCCCCATCACCATGTGGCTGAACTCGATGACGCGGACCCCAGCAAGGGGAAGGTCTGCGCCAGTTTCACCACCCTTTGTGGCCTTCGTGGTGTGCGCCATGCTCGCTCTCCGCGTTCGATCCCGACGTGCATCACGACGGTTTTTTAGAACTCGGTTTTGCACAACAGAATGCGAAGTGCTAGAGCAACGTCAGTCTGACTGTGAACAGTCAGACTGACAGAAGTTGCTCGCGACTCTAAAGAGCGAGCCGTTGTCTTCGATCTGACTGGTCTGCAGTCAGATCGAAACGGCTCTAGTGCAGACGCCGGCCAACCGAGGGAGCGAGAGATGGCGGCACACAACGAGCCTGATGTCCTCATCAGCGAGGTGGGGCCGCGCGATGGCCTCCAGATGGCCCGTTCGGTCATGTCGACGGCCAACAAAAAACGCTGGATTCGTGAGGCGTATGACGCGGGCGTGCGCGAAATCGAAGTCTGCTCCTTCGTTCCACCAAAGCTTGTCCCGGGGATGGCCGACGCGGCGGAGATCACGTCCTACGCCGCCACACTCGAAGGCCTCACCGTTGCCGTCCTCGCACCCAACCTGAAGGGCGCCCAAAACGCCATCGCGGCGGGCGCGCATAAAATCACGGTGCCGGTGTCAGTCAGCGAGGCCCACAACCGCGCCAACCTCAACAAAGCCCGCACCGACAGCGTCGCGGACATTGGCCGCATCTGCGCACTGCGCGATAGCCTTCCCACGGGCGAGCGGCCCGTCATTGAAGGCGGCCTCTCCACAGTCTGGGGCTGCACCATGGAAGGGGCTGTCAGCGAAGACGAGGTCCTGCGCCTGTGCACCGCGCTCGTGGAGGCCGGTGTCGACGAGGTTGGGCTCGCCGACACAACAGGCATGGCGGACCCCGCCGGCATCAGACGCGTGTTCCGCGCCGCAGAGGCGGAGATCGGGCGCGCGCGGCTTGCCGGCGCGCGCCTTCACAACCCACGCGGTCTCGGCCTCGCCAACGCCCTCGCCGCGCTCGATGTGGGCGTGACGACGTTCGACAGCTCCCTTGCCGGTCTCGGCGGCTGCCCTTTCGCCCCCGGCGCCTCGGGCAACATCGTGACCGAGGACCTTGTCTACATGTTTGAAGAAATGGGCCTCAAAACCGGCATCGACATCAACCGCCTCATCAAGATCCGCAGCATCTTGAAGGAGGGCCTCCCCGACGAGCCGCTGTACGGGTTCATCGCCGAAGTGGGGCCTGGAAAGGGCGGCCTCACCCTCGACCGCGTCGCCGCCGCATAGGCCGAGCCGGTCGATTAGAGCCTTTCTCGGGCCCTTGCTCAGGCCGCGAGGGGGACGTGCCCCTCCTCGACCCATGTGAGGCCCGGCCGATAGCGCCCCGCCACCCGACCGTCCTCCAGCGCAAGCAGATGAAGCCAGCCATTGTCAAACAAGGCCCGGACCTCTGGATGCCGCTCCAGGACGTCCGTGATGGCGTCCATCGGCGCTTCAAGCATCACAGAAAGGCGCAGCGGCTCGTGCATAAGCTCCACACCGTCGTGGATCGTCTGCCATGGAAGGCCCGGCCTTAGAATGCCGCCATTCCCCTGCACAACGCCGATCCCGCCGACCACATTGTGGATCAGCTTGTTGCCTCCGCCAAACGCGTCAGGCGCCACCGAGGATCCATAGTACTGGAGGTTAATCCAACTCGCGACGACAACGGGCGCTGTGATGATTAGCTCCAGCGTCTCAAAGTTCGCGTCATCCTTCCAACTATAGTTGTGCAGGAATGTCCGGCCCTGAAGGTCCGCCCCTGCCGTCACACCGCGCGGCGCCGCGATGAAGGCCGCGCAACCGGCTAGGCCCCACTCCGGGCGTACTTCGGCCCAGTTGAGCGCCCGCGCGGCAACCGTCCCGGCCGTCGCCCCGGGCAACCGCGAGGCACGCTCGGCGCGTGCAAGGTCACCGGCAGCATCGAGCCACTTCCTTGCCTGCGCGATGTCCGCAGTGTGCTGGCTTCCGTCAACATCATCATAGAAGGTGACGTGATCCGTCACAGTGTCGTGCAGCGCCGCCATGAAGAGCGTGTCGTCGGGCAAGTGAATGCCGTGACTTGGAAGCCCCGCACGGGTTTCCGGATCATTCAAAAGCGCCGCCAAAACGCGCGAGGACACCTCACCGGTCTGACCGGCACAGGCCCCGCAGTGATAGGCACTCTCGTGCGGGTTGTTGGTGACTTGTGCACCGTGGCCAAGCAGCAGGATCAGGCGGGCATGGTTCTCGGTGAGGCTCATCGCACGCAGGACTGCGGCCGCGGTGTTAGCCTTTTGCTCCGCTGTCAGCCCGCCAACCACATGCGGCGCAGGCTCCGGCTGGAGCCCTTTGCCGCCGATCCCCAAGGCGTCTTTCACCAGTTTCCAACCATAGGCTGGCCCCGCCGCCTCGACGAACGCGAACGACGACACAGCGGCCTGCCGGAACCGGCCCCACGCGCGGCTCGCGCGGGACGTGATGCGAAACGCTTCTTCCGTCTCCTCGTCGGCGCGGCTTTCGGTGGTGAAGGCCGGCGTGAGGAGGACCGGCATATGGCCCTGCTCGATATCCGAGCCTTGCGACTTGTGTGCGAGCGGCAAACCGAAAAAGCCCGCAAAGCCAACGGTCGCCACCCCCGGGTTCTGCGCTTCGAACGCGCGGCGAAACACTTCCGAGCGCACATCAATGCAGAACGAGGCTTGAAGCGGCGGCCGGGCGTCATCGCGCATCGGCGGGACAAACTTCGAAATCACCTGGCGCTGGTAAGCACGCTCTGCCGCAGTCTGAAGGATTGCGTCCAGCACCTGGTCCGCAGTGGGGGCAATCGGCTCGGCGTGCCCGGGAACGGTTGAGCGCCAAGCCTCTGCAACAGCTGGGAATTGGGCAAGGAGCGCCTCCTCCCAGCTCAGCCGAATGGCCAACAGGTCGGTGAGCGTTTCGTCCGTCTGACCGTAGAGCTCAGCCTGCCACAAGAGCCAACGCGCGTGCT
>CAKZYH010000070.1 GCA_937884725.1 uncultured Paracoccaceae bacterium | reverse complement strand
GGCGTGCCCATTGAGGCGGCCATGCGCCATTCGCTGCACCGCTCGGTGCAGTCGGCGGTGCGCTATTATCGCGATCAGGAGCGCGCATCGGGCAAAGCCGCTAAGCTCGCAGGCTGAGTTGCGCGGGCCCAAAATGCCGGGCAACAGATCATCGTCTTGTGTCCCCGGAAAGGTTTGGCCATGAAGGGTATCGTTTTGGCCGGCGGCAGCGGCACGCGGCTTCATCCCATGACCGTTGCGAGCTCCAAACAGCTGTTGCCGGTCTACGACAAGCCGATGATCTACTATCCGATCGCGGTGTTGATGCTCGCGGGTATCCGCGAGATTTTGATCATCTCCACCCCTCAGGATCTGCCGCGGTTTCAGACGCTCTTGGGGGATGGCTCTGCTTGGGGCATGCGCTTTGAGTTTGCCAAGCAGCTGAGCCCGGATGGGCTCGCCCAGGCCTATTTGATCGGCGAGGAGTTTGTTGCCAGTGCGCCCTCGGCGCTGATTTTGGGTGACAATTTGTTTTACGGTCACAACTTGGCGGCCCTGCTTGCCCGGGCCGTCACCCGGGCAATGCCGACGGCCGACGCCGGCAGCAAGAGCACCGTGTTTGCCTATCATGTCGCCGATCCTGAGCGGTACGGCGTGGTGACGTTTGATGGTGAAGGCTATGCGACGTCCATTGAGGAAAAGCCGAAAACGGCGAAATCGAGTTGGGCGGTCACAGGGCTGTATTTTTACGACGGCCGTGCGAGTGAGTTTGCCAGGACCCTCAAGCCGTCCGCCCGGGGTGAGCTCGAAATCACCGATCTCAACCAGATTTATCTGGCTGAGGGGGGATTGGCGGTGGAGCGGATGGGGCGCGGTTATGCCTGGCTCGACACCGGCACGCCCGACAGCCTCATCGAGGCGGCAGAATTTGTGCGCATCATCGAACACCGCCAGGGGTTTAAGGTGTGCTGCCCTGAAGAAGTTGCGTTTAATCAGGGCTTTATTGATCGCGATCAGCTGCGCGCGCTGGGCAATGATTTGGCCAAGAGCGCTTACGGGCAGTATCTTTTGAGGATCGCGCGGTGATGGCTTCGTCACGGCCGTTGAGCCGTTGCCTGAATACAGTATTGTGCAAGAGCCATGAGAAGGCCGGCTTAGGCGGGCGTGGCGAGCTGACCTAGCCGCTCCCCGGCATAGCGGCGTTCGCGGATGGGGCGCCACCACGTCTCATTGGTGAGATACCACTCCACCGTTTTGGCGAGGCCGGTGTCAAAGTTTTCCGCGGCGCGCCAGCCGAGCTCTTTCTCGATGCGGCTGGAGTTGATGGCGTAGCGCAGATCATGGCCCGGGCGGTCGGCGACGAAACGGATGAGTTCGCGCCGCCGCTTGGCCGTGGGATGCATGGCGTCCAGCGTGTCGCAGATCGCTTCTACGACGGCCAAATTGCTGCGTTCGGCGTTTCCGCCCACGTTGTAGCTGCGGCCGGGCTCTCCCCTGAGGGCAATCAGCTCCAGCGCGCGGGCATGGTCTTCCACGTAAAGCCAATCGCGCACATTCTCGCCCCGCCCATAGACCGGCAGCGGCTCACCATGGAGTGCGTTCAAGATGGTGAGGGGGATCAGCTTTTCGGGGAAGTGGTAGGGGCCGTAATTGTTGGATGAGTTGGACAGGACCACCGGTAGCCCATAGGTCCGGCCCCACGCCCTGACCAAGTGGTCCGCCGCCGCCTTGGAGGCGGCATAGGGCGAGGACGGTGCGTAGGGGCTCGTTTCGGTAAACAGCCCACCGTCCAGCGGCAGATCGCCAAATACCTCGTCGGTGGAGATGTGGTGCAGCCGGAAATGATCCCGCTGAGGGCCGCTCAACCCCTCGAAATAGCTGCGGGCGGCTTCGAGCATTGCAAAGGTGCCCACCACGTTGGTGGTGATGAACGCGCTGGGCCCGTCGATGGAGCGGTCCACATGGCTTTCGGCTGCCAGATGCATGATGGCATCGACCTTGTGGTCGGCCATTGCCGCCGCCATGGCCGCACGGTCGCACACGTCCGCCTTGATGAACGAATAGCGGGGGTGCCCTTCGATGTCGGCGAGCGAGGCAAGGTTGGCCGCGTAGGTCAGTTTGTCCACGTTGACCACGCCATGGCCGGCCCCGATCAGGTGCCTGCAGACGGCTGAGCCGATGAAGCCCGCACCGCCGGTAACCAGGATTGTCGCCATATCGTTTATCTTCACGCGCGTTTTTCAAGATCCATCGTCAGATAGAAGTACCTGGCAATGAGCTACGTCGACTTGCAGCACAGTAAGGTCGATCGGCAAGGCCGCGATCCGTGGAAGGAGTGGCCAAAGCGAATCGTCAACCATACCTTGCGAGTGTAGTCGAAGGCTGTTGTTTGGACTTGCGCAATCGCCACGATGGACTCCAAGTGTCCGTCGTCAGATAGTTTGGGACAGCGGAGGGCACGGCGGTGAGGAGGGTCTAACTCTTCCTGGTTGAGTCTACGCGGCCTGTATCACGTTGATCAAGCGGCGCCGGTGGATGGTGTTTTCTTTGATCCTCCGTCTCTCCGTGAGGATGGCGGCAGCTTGACCGAAGTGGGCGTTGGCCGTTGTGACATTGCCGAGGCTCTCGTGCACTCGACAGCGGACCGCGTCCGCCAGCACTTCTTCGGACGCCTGTTCCGTTGCCAGGCCGTGGCCTGCCATCCGGACGTCCATCACCTGTCCTGCGCTTCCTCCTCGGGCACCGCGTCGCCCAGCTTCCCTCCGCGCCCTGCCACCGCCTGCGCGAGGTAATGCGCAGCGAGCCGACGAGCGGCCTCATCTGGATCGAGTACCTGTCGGGGACGAAGCTCTCGCGGTTGACTGTCTACGGCATCGATTCCTATTCATCGGGACACATCAACAGGACCACAGACCCGACGCTGAAGGTGCGGGCGCGCTGGCCGCACGACCCGGTCTTGGAACGGCTCGAGATCGAGGTGATCGTGCGGCGCGACCCGCGGATCGTGCCGGCCGGTACCTCTCCCGGCCGGACCGGGGCGCGCAAACGCCGGTTGCCACGGGGGCGCCGATCCGCCAAACCTGCTGCGGCGCGCCGTCCCGGACAAGCGCAACCTCGCCGGCCGGCTTGGGCCACAGCTCTCCAGAGGATCGGAACCATGATGCTTCTTTCGAGGTTCGCGCGCCTCCGGGAGGAGGATCTGAGGGGCGAGGTCTACTGGGGGAAATCTCCCGATCAGCCCGGACTCCCGCTGAAGGGCGGCAAGGTTCGAGGATGGGCCTACGACACGCGGCGTGATGCGCCTCTCGCCGTGGAGCTGAGGATCGACGGCGCCGTCGTCTCCCGGTCGCGGGGAGGTGTCGCAAGGGAGGGCATCGACGATCCGCACGAGGCGAGATCGGGCTTCGGCCTCGATGTTCCCGAGAGCGCTCGTGGAGGCGGACTTCGTCATTACAGGATTTGCGCGGCGGGCACTGACATCCTGGTGCCGAACGGCGAATTCTTGGCCGCCCTCGACGAAGAGGGCGAGCTCCTCAAGCTCGACCGTGCCGAAGGATCGCCGGGCCACCGCCTCCTCCTGCCATGGCACCGGCCCTCCCGAGTGGGGGGAGAGCTCAGCGAGGCCAAGCGTCTCGTGGCCGCCGGCCGGGCCGGCGAGGCCTGCGACTACCTTCGAGACCTCTACAACGCTGAGCCGTCGTCCAGAACGCTGCTCGAGAGACTGGCGAGAGTCTGCATCACGGCAGCGCGACCGGATGAGGCACTCGCCGCGGTCGATTGCCTGCTGGCGCTCGATCCCGGGGACCTCGGCGCGCTCGAGCGGCGGGTGCGCGTTCTTGTGGAGCTTGGCAAGACGGGGGAGCTAGCGGCGAGCCTCGACGCGCTTGAGGAAGCCAATCCCGGAGGCAGCGCGCCGGCGCTGGAGAGGGTCGCGCAGACCTGCGCCCGTGATCGCCGTGAGGAGGCCTCCCTCGTTGCGCTGAACTGTCTTCTTGAGCGGGACGGCGGCAATGTCGTGGCTCTCGAGCTGCGGATCGACGTCCTGCTCGCGCTCGGTCAGACGGATGCACTGCCGGAGACCCTCGACGCGCTTGCCGGGGCCGCGCCCCACACGCGCAAGCTCGCGCTCGGCTGGATCCGCTATCACGTCTCGCACGAGGACTTGCGGGCTGCTCTCGAGTGGGCTGTCTGGGATCTGCTCGCGATCGACGACGATCCGAAGCAGGCGATGGCGGCGCTGACGCAGGTCCTCGACTTCTGCGACCGCCTCACGGATCCCGAGGCGGCCGCTGGCCACGCGGCCGCGGCCGTCGCGGCGTTTCCCGCGAATGCCTCGTTTCGCCGGGTCGAGGGCGACCGCCTCCTGGCGCTTGGCCGGATTGAGAAGGCGGAGGCCTCCTACGAAGCGGCGCTCGAGATCGACCGCAAGCACGTGCCCTCGCACGTCCGCCTTGGGCAGGCGTGCTTCCTTCTAAGGCGGTTCGGGGAGGCGTTCGACCGGATGGAGTGGCGCCTTTCCGATCCCGGGCGCCGGGAGGAGGACGGCCCCGTCCCGCAGCTGTCGCGCTGGAGCGGCGATCTCGACCTTCCGGGCGCCTTACTCGTGTGGGCGGAGAACGGGGTGGAGATTCCCGAGATTCTCCTGCAACTCGCTCTTGTCCCCGCCCTGACGGACCGCCTCGGCGTTTCCGTCGTGCTCGTCGTTCCGCCGCCCCTTGTGAAGATCGCGCGGCTCTCCTTCCCCGCCGTTCGGGTCGCATCGACGGAGAGCTTGGCCCGCCCCGACCCCGAAGGAGTGCGCATCACGCACCAGGTTCCACTCGGCAGTCTCGCCCGCCTCTTCCGCCGCCGTTCGGAGGATTTCGCTTTTTTCCATCCCTATTTCGCGGCGGACAAGGAGCGTCGGCGGGGTATCCGAGACGAACTGGTGGGGGACGGCCGGAGGCGGCTCGTGGGGCTTGCTGCGACGAACGACGGCGTCACCGAAGGGGCTCCGTCGCTTGAGGATTTCGTCCGGGTCCTCGACTCGCCTGACGTCCGGTTCGTCGTGCTCGAAGGGGTGGAGGATCCCGGCGCTCTCGGACGGGCGCAGGCGCTGGCAACGAACGACGTCGTCCTGGGCGAAGGGATCGCAGGTGGGGAACTTGAAGGTCTCGCGACGTTGGTCGGTGCCATGGATCTCGTCGTGGCGTCTCCGGGGATGGCCGCGCACCTCGCGGGAGGGCTGGGAGTACCGAGCCTTGTCTTCGCGCGCCCGCTGCCATCCGCTTGGTGGCTCGGCGCGGGCGGCGACTGTGCCTGGTACCCCCACACGACCGTCGTGCGCCGGTCGGCTCTCGAGGCCGGCTGGGAGGGTGCCCTCGCAAAGGCGCGGAAGTGGCTCACCTCGCCCGATGCGGCACGGACGGCGCACGGATCGACCTCTCAGGTCGGGAAGGCGGACGAACTCGAGACGTACCTGGACCACTTACTCGACATCGCGCTCGCCGATCGGCGTGGCGCGACCGCCGCGCCGATCATTGCGAGACTGCTTGAGCGGCGGACTGGCGATCCGGACCTTCTAATGAAACAGGGCGAGACGGCGCTCTCGATCAACGATCCGGAGACAGCGAAGACCGCCTTCCGTGCCCTTCTCGAGCTGGACCATGACGGGGCCCGAGCCCGAACCGGGCTCACGCAGGCGCTCGTCGCGCGATACGAGCTCTCTGAGGCGGCGTTTCTTCTGGACAGTTTCGTCGACGAGGCCGAGCCGGAGCTCCGCCGCCTCCACGCGGCACTCCTTCTCGAAACGGGCTCCCCCGAGCGAGCGGCCGCCCAATGCGAGCTGCTTCTCTCGGCGGACGACCTCGGCCCGGAGGCGCGCCTTGACGTGGAGATCCTCCTGGCGCGCGCCCTGTGCGGGCTTGGGAAGCACACGGCCGCCCTCGACCGTCTCGAGCCGCTCGCCAAGGGGGAAAATGTCGAGCCAAGGGCGTGGCTCGAGCGAGGAAACATCCTGAATGCGCTCGGCGACCTCGACGGGGCTGCGGCAGCCTATGCGGTGGCCCGCGGGTCCGGGGACGGTCCGATCGCCGCTACCTTCCTCGCCCTCTGCCGAAAGGATCCGGCCTATATTGGCGAGCCTGCCGCCGCGCGGGGCGTCGCGATCCCGGCGCTGCGGGGGGACCTTCCGGCCGCTGCGCAGGACGATCTCGTCCTCTTCGTCTCCTGCGACGCGGGGTACTGGCGGCTTCACGCCGCGACGCTTCTGGCGTCCGTAGCGCAGAACGCGCCGGACGCGTTCGTTCACGTCCACGTCGTCAACCCGGACGAGGATTGCCGCCGTCACCTCGCGATCTTCGGCCAGGTCCTCGGCGCTCGTCGGCTGAGCGCGACCTTCGAGACCGTCGACCTCTCGGGCGTCGCTGAGACCTACCCGCTGGTCTACTACTCCTCGATCCGCTTTGCGCGGCTATATCAGATCGCCGAGCGAAGGCCGACGAACTACCTGTGCGTCGACGCCGACTGCCTTGTGCGCGCTCCGCTCGCTGGGCTGCTGCGGCAGGCCGGCTCCGGCGACGTCGCACTGCTGAGGCGGTTCGGGCGCTCACTCGAGACGAGCGTGGCCGCCGGCGGGCTGTTCGCCCGGCCTACGGCCGGCGCACGCGTCTTTCTGCGCGATGTCGCGGCCGGGATCTTCTCGGTGCTGACCTCGGGCGAGGCGGAGTGGTTTCTGGATCAGGTCGTCATCTCGTCCGCGGTCGAGCGGGGGTGCCGGTCTGGCACGGTCGCTGTCGCACAGCTGGATTACGCGTACATCGACTGGTGCTTCCGGAAGGACGGCATCGTCTGGACCGGCAAGGGCGATCGGAAGTTCAGCAACGACAGCTACGTTCTGGAAAAGTCGTTCTACGCCGCGCGCGCCGATCACGAGCGCCTTGTCCAAGGACTGTGAGCCCGGGCAGACGGCAAGGCACAGGACCCTTTACCAGTCCGCGCGGTCGTCCTCGCCCTCTTCGCGCTTTCTCCATCCGTCGAGGGGGGTGTGTCGGCGCACGACGAGACGCAGGAGAGAGCAGCGTCCTATCGGGCATGCGCCGCTGTCCGCAGTGACGAACTTCGGAACCACAGCTGCCAGGTACTTGATCTCTAAATATCTGCCGCGTTGTTCTCGGACCCGTGCCTGCGGGCGCTGCAGCCCGATCTCCTCGTCGCTCCCGAGAAGGACATGCCTGGGTCGGACCCTGCCGTTTCGACACTGCGCTACGCCGCAAACGCGACTACACGCCTTTTCGCGGTGAGAATAGGAAAGCTCACGTCGAGCGCACTGTCGTCGTCGAACCCGCCGTCCGCCGGCTATCGGGGTTCCGCAGCTGACGTACGCATCCAGATCGATGTTGACGATCCTCCAGGGTGCGCAGACGGTCTGGTCTGTCTGCTACACGCCTCGCAGAAAGCTGCGAGCTTCACCGACATCGTACGCGACGAAGCGTGATGCCGCCGAAATGGCAAAGGCCGGGTGAGGTACGGATTTCATCCTTGATTGATCGGAGTTCTCAGAATAATAGAACGGCGTCTACGACGTGCTTAACGCACACTGAATACTGAGTATAATCCGCTTACTTATCGGAAAAAGTACAAAGTATCCAGATTTTCGTAAATAGATTCATATTTTGCGTATCTCATAACAGAGAGGCCGCTCGAATGGAGCTGAGGACATGAACGATCTTTCGGATACTCCTGCTGTGACCCATCGCTTCGGGCGCGAGGAGCACTTTGTAACGGCATCGCGGTTCTTTAGGAAGGGAAAGGACCTACCAACGGCGCGCAATCTCCTCCTGCGGTCGATGAGGATCTTCGGGGGCGGGAGCGACGAGCTTCTTCTTCTTGCCTTGATCGAGGAGCGCCTCGGCCTCCTGGACGAGGCGGAAGGCCGGCTCGAGCGACTGCTGCGGGAGGAGCCGGATCACACGGTCGCTTCGGCAGAGCTTGGCAGGCTGAGGCTTCACCGGCTCGACGACCCGGTGGGCGCGGTGGAGCCGCTAAAGGCCGCGGTCGACGCAGGATCTGCTATTCCCGACCTCCTGCGCGATTTCGCGCAGGCGTGCGCTGCCGCAGGTCAGGATGGTGATGCGGAGCAATCGTTCAACCGCCTCATCCATGAAGGCGAGGCGCGCCCGGAGGACTATTCCACTTATGTCCGGTACCTAGTCGATACCGACCGTCACGAGGCAGCGGCTAACATCCTTAAGAGCGTCGAAGTCGGCGGCGCGGGGCCGTGGCTCCTGCAGGAATTCGCGTCTGTCGCGACTGCGATCCATCGGCGCAATCCGGACGAGGCGGCGCGGATCGCCGGGCAGGGCCTGGCCGCCGCCGCCTCGGCCCGGCTCGACGACGCATCCCGAGGCTCCTGGCGAGAGTTTGCAACGCTGCACTTCTTTGCCAGCGGCTTTCCCCAAACGCTCCGCTGGCTCGATGAGCGGGCGGCGCGGGATAGAAAGTATCCTGCCGAAAAGGTCTTCCAAGCGCTCCTGCGGCTCTTCGTTGATCACGAACTGCCACGGACGAGCTTCGCTGAAGTCCGGCAACTGCTGTCCGAGGCGGCGAAGTGCGCCGGGGCGGGACGGTCGCGCGAGATCGCGAGCATCCTTCTCGATCTGCTCGGCCGCGAGGATCCGCGGGAGCCACTCGGATCCGGCGCGGAGGAGTGGCGGAGGGTCGTTGACGCGGCGTCGGCTGTTGGAAGGTCGCGCTGGGGCTCCAGGCGACTCCTCTTCTATAGTGCCGGACTATGGCCAGCCAGCTGGCTACCGGAAGACGGTGCGGCGGAGCTGCTCGCGGGCCTGATCCACACCATCGTGGCCAAGGCGCCCCGGGAGTGGCTCGCCCCAGACGCCCTCCTCCACCGCCTTGAGCAGATTCCCGACCTACAGCGGCTTGCGCTCGCGCAGGCGCTTGCAGATCCTCCTGCGTCGTGCTCAGGCGACCAGCTGATCCTGCTCACGCTAGGAAAGCATCTCGTGGATCTTCCGGTAGGGGCGCCATGCATCGAGCAGCAAGAGAGCCTCGCGGAACGCGTCGGCTGGGGGCTGATGCAGTCCCGGATGACCGCGGGGGTCTACGATCCGGCAGACGAGTCTCCAATCGATGGCATTCGGGATCCCAGGCGCCGGCTGAAAGCCAAGGTCGACTGGCTGACCCGGGTCGGGCAGTTCGATCGCGCCCGCTCCCTCCTCGTCGAGGCCACGGCGTCTCCCGACATCAAAACAGCGCTCGACGCAATCAACCGCCTCGCAGATGTTGGATTTCCGCAAGAAGCGTATCGGATCATTTCCGGCCGCGAAGATCGAATTCGGCATTTCGACGCAATTCTGGTGCGATATCGACTTTCCATCTATTTGGACAAACGTGACGAGGTTGAAGCGGAGCTGGGTGCATACGCATCGACGGTCGCCTCGCTCGGCAAAGTCACTCATGTGTGCGCCTTTTTGTTGCTGGAACGAATCGACGAGGCTCTCGCCGAAGCGGAGCTTTTGAAAGATCTCAAGACGGGGGTTACCGCCATCCTACCGGCAATCGCCGTCTGTACCCTCGACTGGCGCTACGAGCAGGCTGACCGCCACTTCATGGAGGCCATCCGGCGTATTAGGGCAGAACCGAAATTTTCGCGCTCCACCCTGAAGCTGCTGCACTCGTTGACCACGCTGTTCCATGCTGCGCAAAGGCAATCTCTAGAGGCTGCCGGCGCCGATCTTGATGCTCTGCCCGAGATGGAGAACCTCGTCCTCGACCTTGTGGCGCAGCGTCGCGAAGTGGGCGAGGATGAAAGCGGGCTGCTATTCAAGTCTGCCTTGAAGTTCTCGACGACGCTGCTGCGCCTGAAACATACCGAGCGGGCGCTGCGCATCATGCGCGAGCTCCGGCGCATGGCAAAAAATGATATCGGCCTGATTCACGAGCTCATCAAGTCGTACAGTCAGAGATCGTACGATCAGGACAGGAACGTGGCTTGGGAGCTAAATCGTCTTCTTGATTATGGCCGCGCTCTGGCCGCTCGCAACTTGAGCAGTTCTCTTGATAATGCTTCTCTCGATCATCGGTTCATTGGTGATCTTACAGTCGCGCTTGCGATCGCTGCGGCGATTTCCGACGGTAACCTGACTCTCCGGCTGGAAGGAGCGGCAATATCTGCGGTCGAGTATGCGTCGGGTCGGGGCGTCGTTGACCCCTCGGCCGCGAAGCTTGCGGAGGCCATGGTCAAGGCTCGCGTCGGGGTGGACGCGGCGCTCACCTACCTGAATGACGCGCACCGCCGTCACTCTTCCAATGTGATCATCACGAAGTCGCTCATCAGGGCGTATCGTTATCTTGGGCGTCTCGAGGAGGCTGAAGAGGTTAGGGCGGCCTCGATAGCGTTCATGCCCTTTATCGCGACCTCGCTCGCCGCACGATGGTCCAACGTAGAGGCCAACGATCGGCTGGTCTGGTATCAAGCGCGATTGATGCCGCCCAACTCGTCGATTGTTGAGGCCTATGTCGCCGGCAGCAGGATCGGGGGTGTGCGTCACGTGGGCTATGACATCAGCGCAATCCTTAGGCGTCGCGCTTCACGAGGCGGACCCGTGCGTGGAGTCCTGTTCCTCCCGACATACGCATGCCGGGTCTCCCCAGCCCTTGCGGCGCTTCCTTGCGCCGAGCTCCAAAAGCAGGGGGTTGCGGTGGTTTCGCTGTCCGCCACCGGATTGGAGACTCCGCTCGTCGGCGATCCACTGATCGATCGCTTTAACAACATCATTGAAAATACAATTTTTGTCCGCAATCATCCAAAACATATCCATGAAACATATTTCGACTGGAGCGTTGACTGGAGTAGCCGCAAAGTCCTCTGCATGGGGATGAACTTCTGGCAAACGCTATTTGAGCGCGCTAGCAGACGATTTTGCGGCTTTCATGTGGACAATAATACTGCTTCATTCGGAGAAGTTCTTCGCGAAGGCATTGTACAACTTGATAGAGCCCTCTACGTCTGCGAGTTAATATTTAATTCCATCGCGAAAGAGGATTTCCCAATACGCTTCGTGAGTGCAAACTGGCACTACCCTCCAGTCGCTGCATTCAGGATCTATTGTGAAGCAAAGGGCTGGCGTCGTAATATGCACTTCGTGAGTATTGGTATCGGCTATGAGAACTATTATTCGAATTTTGGTAACGTATACTCCAGCACGGCTGCGGTCGTCGACATGACTCGTCATCGGGAGACACGCGCACCGTTTCTCGCTGTAGCTGAACGCTTTGAAGCCTGGTACGCTGAGCAGTCGCAGAGCGAGATCAAGGCGCTCGTATCAACATGGATCCAGATGGACCGCGCTGGAGTGGGGTCGGCGCTGTCGCCCGAGGCTGCCCGCGTGTCGGAGAGGGTGGCCCGGCACCGAGAGGCGGGCAAGCCCGTGATCGGCGTCTTCGGCAAAGTTCCGTACGATTTGGCAGTTCCCTACATGGGCGGGCCGGCGCACTCGGACATGGCGGACTGGATAACCCACACCGTCGAAGCGGCCGCACAATCGCTCGCGCTCGTTCTGATCAAGCCCCATCCTCACGAACTACGACACGAGATTGCGGGTCGGCCACGGGAATTTTTCTTCGACATGATCCGATGCGAGATCCCAGAGAACGTGATCCTTCTCGACCATAAGTGGTTCAATATTCGCGACATGATCGGCATGATCGACGTCGGGGTCCTATGGAACGGAACCACGAGTCTCGAACTCGGCGCAAGCGGCGTGCCGGTCGTTGTATGTGACGATTGGGCCCGCAACGACTACCCAGTCGGCCACCTCAGCCCTCAGGACCGGCGGCACTACGAGAGCATGATCTGCGCCCCCGTGGGCCTCGCGATGCCGCCTGATCACCAGCGCAAATGCGCCGCACTGCTCGCCTACCTTGCGACCAAGGAAGTGATGCGCCCCTACCCATTCATCCAGACCGGAATAACGAACGCGTTCGTCGGCGCCCCGCGCGTGAATTGGGACGAGGTAGAGAGGTATTTTAGCTCGGGAGATCCTGACGTGGAAAGCCTTGCACGGGAGTTCAACTTCGATATGCGCGAGGTACCGGCTTCCGCGGCATGAAGAACGCCGATGAAAAGCCAAGTGACCGCCCCCCGATGCGGACAACCAGTCCCCGTCGGAAGCGCCGTGACGAGGATTGCTGGAGATCGCACATTGGACCGCAAGGCACGAGATGAGGCGCTGAGTCGCGCCGGAAAGGAGATCGCGGCGTGGCGCATACCCGAGGCGGACGCCGTTCTGCAAGCCCTGCCTGCCTTGCCCCAGCGGTCGCTGCTCCTTGCTGAGACGGCGCTCCTCCGGGGCGAGACTGGCAAGGCCCGGACGCTGGCCCTCGAGGCGGAACGCAACGGCGCACGCCCGCGCGCAACACGCGAGATCCTGCGGACCCTTGCGGCGGCCGGGGCCAAATGCTTCGACGAGACCACCCCCCCGATCCCGGTCCTTCACGAGCTAAAGCCGGCGGTGCAGGTGAGATGGTTGCCTGTGCTGTTCGACGAGGAGCGGTTTTCCGAGATCATCGACACCGCGGCCGGCGTCCTGGCCGGTGATCCGCCGGAGGGCGTAGGAGCGCTCGCGGCCTACTGGGATCTGCAGGCGCGCTACTGCCTCGGCGAGTATGAGACGGTCGTAAGGCGCGCGGAAGCGGATGCGCGCTTCGCTAGCACGCCCTGCCGCATGGTCGCCACCACCGCAGCGCTGCAGCTCGGAGATAACCAGACCGCGTTCCGGCTCTTCGACCTTGCTCATCCGACCGGCGAACCTCCTGATTTCAATCCGATCCACTTCAATGTGACGGTGCGGCGGCGTTCGGTTCGCGAAGCTTACTCCTTGTACGAGCGCGACGTCACCGCGAGGGGTCTGCGAGAGGCGCTTCCCGCCACCTACTGCGGAGACGCCGTCGTTCTGTGCGACGCTGCGGGAGCAGTGCTCATCGCAGATTTCGGCGTCGGCGATGAGATCCGTCACGCAGCCGTCTATAAGGAGCTGGACGCCCGATCGACGTCGCTGACAGTCACTTGCGACCCGCGACTCCAGCAACTGCTGGCACGATCGTTCCCGCGACTGTCTTTCATGCCAGTCAAACGCTGGCGGCGAGAGACTCGCGTTGGACGATACGCCGAACGAGCGGCGGTCGGCGCGAACATCTACTGCGCGATGGTACTCGACGATGATTCATGGCAAGCAGTTAAGCGCGCTCCTCGCATTGGCGGTCTGGCTGCTCTCATTCATACTCTAGAATCGGAGAATGCCACCTTCAGGTCTGAAAGTTCTCCTTACCTTCGCGCCGACCCTAAGCGGATCGCGGAAATGGCAACCCGTATGGCGCCTTTGAGATCAGGCGATACCACGCTAGTAGGGTTGTGCTGGCGATCCATCTTAGCCAGCACAAAGCGGAATGCACGCTTTACTGACATTATCGCGTGGCATGAAGTATTCCTACTCAAAAATATCGTATTCGTTAACCTTCAGGCGCGGCTCACGTCTGACGAGCGGGCTTTGATACGTGCTTCAGGAGCGTCATTCGTCGAGCTTGACGATATCGATTTGCTAGACGATTTCGAAGCCATGGCTGCCGTGATTGCGACACTTGACGCTGTGGTGGCCCGCGGAAACATGGCTGAGTTGAGTGGAGCCCTTGGCGTTCCAACTTTCTTTCTCGCTACGACATACGAGTCGTCTTGGCGTGAAGGCATTAACGGCCTTGATTGGTGGAGCGGCAGTAGAGAAATCCTCGTTCCCGTAATTCCAGGTGACAAGAACTCCACCTTGGCGACACTCAATAAACGCCTCGCGTCTTTCGCTGCTGGAGATCGACGTCTTAACAGCACAACGGAACCGCGTTGATCCACTTTAGGGACATGCCAATCGTGACATTGGCTAAATAAATTAAATATTGTTCTGAACGCAATGTGATGCCTTGAAAACAAATAGGAATAACGAATTGAAAAATCTCAAATTAATTCTTCCCTACGAAAGCTTAATATTCAATGTAATTGTGCAAATCGTAACTTATTTAGTCAATGAACAATCCGGCTTGTCACAGCAAATATCCATGGGAGATCAATTTGCCT
Source organism: uncultured Paracoccaceae bacterium (assembly GCA_937884725.1). Lineage (GTDB taxonomy): Bacteria > Pseudomonadota > Alphaproteobacteria > Rhizobiales > Amorphaceae > Acuticoccus. The sequence goes on along the minus strand of CAKZYH010000070.1, from coordinate 1,437 downwards.
AATACCGTAGTAGCATCTCGCGCCGATAGATTGGGAAATCGCCTTCTAACTATGATGTCGGCGCGGGATTTTGCTATAAAAATTGACGCAAATCTTGTTATAAATTGGCCATCGTCCAGTTTTAGTTATGATTCGTCTAATGATTATTACGATTTCTTTGAGCTCTTCGATCCAGTTCAATTTGAGGTGCATGAAAAACGAGTGTCCATAACAAGCGAAAGTCACGACGCACTTATAAGGCGCTCACTAGTTGACTGTGCCTTCGACTTATTTAAGCATCCACCAAAAAAGATCGATTACTTTGCTTTTGAGAATCGCAATTTTTTGTTCCGATCCCCGAAAGATTACGAGTTTGTAGAGGGAGAAGATCAATCGATCAACAAGACGTCCTATGGCGTGACATTTTTTCAGTCCTTGCAATTTAACCAGACTGTAGATGCATGCCTTAGAGACATCCTTGCATCTCTGCCTACTTGTTCATCGTTGTCGCTTCATATTCGACGAGGTGACTTGATCCCGATGATTCAGGAATTTGGTAAAGGCATCGACGAAAGTGATGTGAGAAAAGCCATTACACGTGTGGCTTCGCTCTTTTCTACTAAGTACGCGCCCCTAGAGGCGTATGAAGAGACGGTTAAGACATACGGCTCGGACCGCCCTGTCCTGCTATTTTCGGATGACCCTACAATGTTTGGCCAACTCAGTAAGCGCTGCCGCAATACCATCATCGACGTCTCATCTCTCGTCCAGGGATATGGACTCTCGGCAGTTCAAGCCGCTTTTGTTGAGATTCTCGTAATGTCCAAGACTATGTCAATCGTATCTACTGGAAGTAGCTTCTCTCATATTGCATGCTATATTGGAAATATTCGGAGGAGGAGAGTGTCGAAGTATATACGCCCAGATCATTTGCTCCGCGATCTTAATGCTTTATGTGAATCAAATGCTTATAAGGACCTCGTAATGTATGAAGTTATGCGTGTTACGACTAATCGCATGCCAGAGGGTTCTGGACGACGAGCGGCTTTCATCGCTGCGCTCGAAACGTTGAAGCGAGAGCGCTTCGCTGGTTGCTCCCCCTAGGCCATGCGCCCATTCACGGTATCGCCGGCCGTTGTGGCCTCCTCCCAACTTCCTGGACCGGTGCGAACGAGAGTTTTCGGCTACGCTAGCCCGCGAAGGAGGGGCTGTGGTCGATGAAGAGATCGAAGTTCACTGAGCATTTGATTGCGTTTGCGCTGAGCCAGGCGGAAGCGGGAACGAAGGTTGAAGAGATCTGCCGAAAGATGGGGGTTTCGCAGGCGACCTTCTTTCGTTGGAAGAAGGTGTATGGCGGGCTGACGCCATCTGAAGTGCGCCGATTGAATCAACTCGAAGAAGAGAACACGCGGCTCCGGAAGTCGGTCGCCGATCTGACACTCGACAAAGAGATGCTGA
>CAKZYH010000069.1 GCA_937884725.1 uncultured Paracoccaceae bacterium | reverse complement strand
ACCGATGTCGTCCGCCGCGATGGCGATGACCCCTACCTCGTCGTCGCAGCCGACACGGGCACAGCCACCTTCTCCGACACCGCCAACGGCATCGCCCAAGAGCACGGCTTCTGGCTCGATGATGCGTGCGCCTCAGGCGGCTCAGCCGGCTACGACCATAAAGACATGGGCATCACCGCCCGCGGCGCGTGGGAAAGCGTGAAGCGCCACTTCCGCGAGATGAACCACGACATCCAAACCGAGCCCTTCACTGTGGTGGGCGTCGGCGACATGTCCGGCGACGTGTTCGGCAACGGCATGCTGCTGTCGCGCGAAACCAAGGTGATCGCCGCGTTCGACCACCGCGACATCTTCATCGACCCCAACCCCGATCCCGCCATCAGCTACGCAGCGCGCCAAACGCTGTTCGATAAGGAGCGCTCCTCCTGGCAGGACTATGACCGCTCGGCGCTGTCGCCCGGCGGCGGCATCTTCTCCCGCGCCTCCAAATCCATCGAGCTGTCCCCCGAAGCGCGGCTTGCCCTCGACATCCAAAAGTCATCGGTGACGCCCACGGAGCTGATGCGCGCGATTCTGCGGGCCCCCGCCGATCTTCTCTGGTTCGGCGGCATCGGCACCTACATCCGCGGACCCCAGGAAGCAAACCTTGAAATCGGCGACCGCGCCAACGATGCCATCCGCCTCAGCGCCGATGAGGTGCGCGTGAAGGTGATCGGCGAGGGCGCTAACCTCGGCGTCTCCGCCAAAGCCCGCGTTGCGCTCGGCCTCAACGGTGTGCGGCTCAACTCCGACGCCATCGACAACTCCGCCGGCGTCAACACCTCCGACGTCGAGGTCAACATCAAGATCGCGCTCGCCGACGCCATGCGCTCTGGCCGCCTCACCCGGGAGGACCGCAACCGCCTCCTGGAGGACATGACCGACGAGGTCGGGACCCTCGTCTTGCGCAACAACTATCTGCAATCCCTGGCGATTTCGCTCTCCAAGCGCAACAACACCGAAAGCGCCTCCTACCAAATCCGCCTCATGGAAATGCTCGAAGGCCGCGGCCTCGACCGCGAAATCGAGGACCTTCCCAGCGATCAAGCCTTTGTGGAACGTGTCGCGGGCGGCGAAGGCCTCACCCGAAGCGAAATCGGCGTCCTCCTCGCCTACGCCAAACTCACCCTGTTCAACGACATCGTCGACAGCGAGCTGCCCGACGATCCGTTCCTCGCGCGCGAACTCTACCTCTACTTCCCCACCGCCATGCGCGAGGACTTCTCCATCGAAATCGACCGGCACAAGCTGCGGCGCGAGATCATCGCCACCGATCTTTGCAACTCGATGATCAACCGCGGCGGGCCGACCTTCCTGATGCGCGTCAGCGACCAAACCGGCGCCACCGTCACCGAGATCGCACACGCCTTCACCGCAGCCCGCGAAGCGTTCCAGCTGACCAACCTCAACAACCAAGCCGACACGCTGGACAACATCGTCTCCGGCGACACCCAGCTCGGCCTCTACGCCTCGGTCCGGCGCCTCCTCCTCGACGCCACCATCTGGTTCGTCCGCAACGAGGTTTTTGACACTGGTCTCGAGGACGTGATCGCCCGGTACAGCGACGGCATCGTTGCGCTGCGCGATTCCTTCACATCGCTCCTGTCAGACGACGCGCGGGCCGAACTCGCCGCCGGGATCGAAGAGCTCACCACCGCCGGCGTGCCCGCCGCCCTCGCGGAACGCTTTGTGAGGTTGCCGGTCGCGGTCGCCGCCCTCGATGTCATCGTCGTCGCCCGAAGCTGCGACGTCGACATCACCTGCGCAGGTGCTGTCTGGTTCGCGCTCAACGAAGGGTTCCACTTCGGCGAGCTGTCCGCGCTCTCTGAGGACATTTCCGCGGACGACTATTATGATGGTCTCGCCCTCGACCGCGCCCGGCGCAGTCTCGCCGAGTCCCACCGTCGCCTCGCGGTCTCGGTTCTCCAAAACCACCGCACCGGCAGCGGCGAGGAGCGGGTCCACGCCTGGATCGCCGAACAGGGCGAGCACGTCCACCGCACACAAGCAGCCGTCAGCGAGATCATCACTGGACCGCTCACCATGTCGCGCATCGCTGTGGCATCGGGCCTGCTCAACGATCTATCACCGCACAGCTAGACCGCGATCCGATCAGGTTGAAAAAACCTGATCGGATGAAGACGCGGTCGCTCTTTAGCCTGGCGCATCATCTTTTCGATCTGACTGATTCAGTCAGATCGGATGATGCGCAAGGCGGAAATATAAACCAGCTCTTAACAGTCGTTACCGATATCAACGAAGATTAACCGAAGTTTTTTTGAGGATTAACTTCAGCTTCACCGTCATAAGCCCATGGTGCTTGAGCCAAATGCGTAAGGGTTCTGCGTCGCAATGAGGCGTCTTACGGCCGGAGTGTCCGCGGCACTCCGGCCTACCCCCTCTTCCGAAGTCTGGGTGGGCGACTGTGCCGCCCTGCTTTCCCATATCCCGGCCAGCTCGGTGGACCTCTTGTTCGCCGATCCACCCTATAATTTGCAGCTCAACGGCGACCTCTTCCGCCCCAACCAAACCCGCGTCGATGGCGTCGACGCCGCGTGGGACCAATTCTCCGATCTCACCGCCTACGACGCTTTCACCCGCGCCTGGCTGGAGCCCGCCCGCCGCGCGCTCAAACCCAACGGCACGCTGTGGGTGATCGGCAGCTACCACAACATTTTCCGTGTCGGCACCGCCGTCCAGGATCTCGGTTTTTGGATCCTCAACGACGTCGTGTGGGTCAAAACCAACCCCATGCCCAACTTTCGCGGCCGCCGGCTCACCAACGCCCACGAAACGCTGATCTGGGCCGTCGCTGACCGCCGCCGCACCGACTACACCTTCAACTACCGCTCGCTGAAAACCTTCAACGATGACCTGCAGCTTCGCTCCGACTGGATTTTCCCGGTCTGCGGCGGCCCTGAGCGCATGCGCGCGCCCGACGGCGCCAAGCTGCACCCGACGCAAAAGCCGCAAGCGCTCCTCACCCGCATCCTGCTCGGCGCCTCCAAACCCGGCGACCTCGTCGTCGACCCGTTCTTGGGCTCCGGCACCACCGGCGCGGTCGCGGCCCGCCTCGGCCGCCGCTTCATCGGCATCGAGCATGACGAGAACTACGCCGCCCTGGCGTCAGAACGCATCGCAGCCGTAGAGCCCCTCGCCGACCCCGAACTCGCCCAGGACGGCTTCCAACCAAAGCCCCCCAAAGTCCCGTTCGGCTTTCTCCTGGAAGCCGGCCTCGTCCAACCGGGCGACACCCTCGTCGCCGGCGAACACCGCGCAGACGTGCGCATCGACGGCTCCATCCGCTCCGGCCCCCACGAGGGCTCGATCCACCGTGTCGGCGCCGCAGTGCGCGACACCCAAAGCTGCAATGGCTGGACCTTTTGGGCGCTGGAGCGGGACGGCGAACCGGTCCCGCTCGACGATCTACGCGCCGCCGTCCGCGCCGGCCTCACCGCCGCGGAGTAGCCGGCAGGCGATCACATATGGATGGCGCGCCCATCCACAGCGAGCGCCGCCTCTTTCACCGTCTCAGACAGCGTCGGGTGTGCATGGCACGTGCGGGCAATATCCTCAGCCGCGGCACCAAACTCCATCCCGAGCGCTACCTCGGCAATCATCGTCCCCGCGTCCGGCCCGATCATGTGCACGCCAAGCACCCGGTCCGTCGTCTTATCCGCCAGGATTTTCACAAACCCATCCGTGGTCCGGTTCACCTTAGCCCGGCCGTTGGCGGTAAACGGAAACTTCCCGACCTTATAGGCCACACCGTCCGCCTTCAGCGCCTCCTCAGTGCGCCCCACCGAGGCCACCTCTGGATAGGTGTAAACAACGTTCGGGATCACATCATAATTCACGTGCCCCGCCTGCCCCGCGATAATCTCGGCAACGGCGACACCTTCGTCCTCGGCCTTATGCGCCAGCATCGGCCCCGTGATCACATCGCCAATCGCCCAAATGCCAGCAACGTTGGTGCGATAGTGATCGTCTGTTTTCACGCGCCCCTTCTCATCCATCTCAACGCCAACGCCCTCGAGCCCGAGCCCGTCGGTGAAGGGTTTGCGCCCGATCGACACCAGCACGACGTCGGTCTCAAGCACCTCCGCCTCGCCGCCCTCAGCCGGCTCCACAGTCACCTTGATGGCATTACCGGACGTATCAACCCCGGTCACCTTCGTCTTCATCTTGAAAGTCATGCCCTGCTTCTGCAGGATCTTTTGGAACTGCTTGGACACCTCACCGTCCTCGGTCGGAATGATCCGGTCCAAAAATTCCACAACGGTGATCTCAGCCCCCAGCCGGCGCCACACGGACCCCAGCTCCAGCCCGATCACGCCGCCGCCCACGATCACCATGCGCTCCGGCACCTTCTCCAGCGCCAGCGCCCCGGTGGACGACACCACCCGCTTTTCATCAATCTCAATGTTCGGCAGCCGCGCAATGTCCGACCCCGTGGCGATAATAATGTTCTTCGCCTCGATGGTCTGCGCCTCCCCCTCATCGGGCGTCACAGTCACCTTGCCCGCCTCAGGGATCGACCCAACCCCCTGAAACGTATCGATCTTGTTCTTCTTGAACAGAAACTCGACGCCCTTGGTGTTCCCTAGAACGCCCTCATCCTTGAAGGCGTGCATCTTGGTGATGTCGAGCGACGGGCTGACGTTAATGCCCATATCGGCAAACCCGTGGTTCGCCTCTTCATAAAGCTCGGAGGAATGCAGCAGCGCCTTGGACGGAATGCACCCCACGTTGAGGCAGGTCCCCCCAAAGGTCGCCCACTTTTCAACAACCGCCGTCTTCAGCCCCAGCTGCGCGGCCCGGATCGCCGCCACATACCCGCCGGGCCCCGTCCCGATCACCACCACATCATAAGCCGCCATCGCCGCGCACTCCCCGCCTTATCCGGCTTTGTCGTGCGGGCTGACGGCCCGGGCGTCAAGCGAGCGCGGCAGGGCGTCCCATCACGGAATGGCTGACCGTCCGCCCGAAATGTCGATGAAGCCGCCCGTGGTATAGCTCGCCGCGTCCGACATCAGCCACAGGATCGCCTCGGCCACCTCGTCCGGCGTACCCGCCCGACCCATGGGCGTCTTCGGGCCATCGGTCTTGGGCCGGTCCGGCCGCCCCACATTGGCCTGGAACTCGGTATCGATGATCCCAGGCCGCACTGCGTTACAGCGGATCCCGTCCCGCGCCCACTCCAGCGCCAGCCCAATGGTAAAGGTATCGATGGCCCCCTTCGTCGCCGCATAATCAATAAATGCGTCAGGCGAACCCAGCTTGGCCGACGCGGACGACAGGTTCACAATCGACCCACCCTGCCCGCCAAAGCGCGTCGCCATCCGCATCACGGCCTCGCGCGCCACCCAAATCGCGCCGGTCACATTAAGCGCCACCACGCGCTGCACCCGGTCATAGCTAAACGTCGACAGATCCCCCACGGGATCAGACGCCCCCGCATTGTTGATCACCGCCGACAACGGCTCCGCGAGCTCCACCGCAAACGCATCCACCGCAGCATAGGTCGCCTCGACCCCGGCCTGCGTCGCGATATTCCCTTGCACGGTCTTGGCCTTCGCCCCCGCCGCCACCACGTCCGCCGCCACCTGCTCGGCCGCAGCAAGATTGCTGTTATAGTTGATCACAACGTGCCACCCACGCTGCGCCGCGAGCCGCGCACAAGACGCCCCAATCCCCCGAGAGCCCCCGGTGATGAGGCAGATACCGTTACTCATGTCTTAGCCTTATTCCGCTGCCACCGCCGGCAGTGTTGCCTGGATCATCGCGACAGTGCCGCGGGACTTATCATCGGCGCTCGGCGTTCCCGGCGTCGGGATCGGCCGCCCTGCTGCCACATCCGCCCAGATCACATCCTGAAGGATCTCCGCAGCGTTCTCCAACGCGGCGATGTCGGTCTCGCCCTCGCCGTTCACGCCCGTGCCGACAACTTCGACCACGAATCCACCATCGACATCATCCGCTTCCAAAATAGCCGGAAAGAATGCCTTCATGACTGCTTCCTCAAAATCGATACGCCGGTCTGACGTTCGATACTTCGCACCGTACCCGTTTTCACTTCGCGATGACGAGGCACTGCCGACACACGATACCCATCGCGCAGGACCAAGGTGTGCTTTCCACCTTCTTCTAGTGTGAAGCCCGCCGCCACCAGAGCCTGAATGACATCGCGGTACTTCAACGCGCGCGTCCTACCTCGCTGTTGCCAGCAGCGCCAGCCCAAGCGCCTGAGTCGCTGACGCCTGCATCGGATCAATCACCGGGCACCCCAACGCCTCTGCAAGGGGTGCTCGATGCCGCACCATCCCCGCACACCCCAAAATCAGCGTCTCAGCCCCCTGCGCAATCAGCGCAGCGCCAACCTCCCGCACCCGCGGAAAGGCCTCAGCCTCTTCAGCCTCCTCCACCGACATGTGAAGCGGCAGCGCCCCGGCGTATCGATCCGCAAACCCCATCTCGCGCATCGCCCGTCCATGCCGCTTCACCGACGACGGCCCCAACGCGATAATCCCAAAGCGGTCCCCTTGGGCGAGCGCTGACAGCACCGCGCATTCGCGTATCCCAAGGACCGGCCGCGACGTCGCCTCCCGGCACACCGCAAGCCCGGGGTCGGAGAAACACGCGATCACAAACACCGACACATCGCCGCGCTCGACCACCACCCGTCGCAGCGGCAACACAACGCTTTCCACGTCGTGCTGGCTCAAAATGCCGAACGGCCCCTCCGCCAGCGTCATCCCCTCAAAGGTCGGCCCGCTGGACAAGCGCAGCGGCGCAATCGCCTCATCAAACCCCGCCGTCACCTGCGGGTTCGAGTTGGGATTGATGAGGAGAATGGTCACAAAAGCGAGGCGCCAAACGCGGTCGCCGGATCAAGCTCAGGCGGCGTCGAGGGGCTGTAGCCGGTAAAGTCGAACGGTGCGCGCTTCATAAACGCCCCATCGCCAGGCTTGCGGTGCAGTACCCCGCCCGCCATCGCCACCTCACCCCGGCAAATCACCGTCTCCGGCCACCCGGTCAGGCTCATCCCCTCAAAGGGCGTATAGTCCATCGCATCGTGCATCCCGGCCTGGGTGACAGTGCGCGTCTCGCTCGGGTTCCAAATCGCAACATCGGCATCGGACCCCACGGCGATGGTCCCCTTCTGCGGGTGAATGCCAAACAGCTTTGCCGCATTGGTCGCCGTCAGAGCCACAAACTGATTGAGCGTAATGCGTCCCTTCAGCACCCCTTCCGACATTAAAAGCGGCGCGCGCAGCTCAATCCCCGGCATCCCATTAGCAATTTTGTTAAACGGCGGGTTCGGCCCCGCCGACAACTTCCCCGTCTCGTCATAGCGATACGGCGCATGGTCAGACGACCACAGCATCAGCGATCCCGCCTGCAAATGCCGCCACAGATCGCGCTGCAACGCTTCATCGCGCAGCGGCGGCGAGCAGCAATACTTCGCGCCATCCGGCCGGTCCAAATCGTCCCGCGTCAAAAACAAATATTGCGGACACGTCTCGCCAAAGATCGGATGCCCCGACCGCCGCGCATCGGCAACAATATTTGCGCCCTCATCGGTCGACACATGCACGATCAGAAGCGGCGCGCCTACAAAGTTTGCCAGCCGCGTCGCCCGCGAAATCGCCTCCGCTTCCGCCGCACCCGGATGGCTCACCGCATGAAACTTCGGCGCTGTATACCCGCCAGCCACCAGCCGGCTCACCATCCACTTGATCAGCGCGTTGTTTTCCGCATGCGTCATGGTAAGCGCACCATGCTTGCGCGCCGTCACCAAAATATCGAGGAGCGCTTCATCGGAGACGATCAGCTTATCGTAGGTCAAAAACACCTTAAAGCTTGTAATCCCACCCTCAAACGCTTCGGGCAATTCTTCCGCCAACACCTGCTCGGTCGGATCACTCACAATCAGATGAAACGAATAGTCGATCACCGACTTCCGCGCCCGCTCGTGATAAGTCTCCAGCGTCCCGCGCACCGACTGCCCGCGGTGTTGCGCAGCGAACGGAATAAAGCTCGTATTGCCACCAAACAGCGCCGATATGCTGCCGCTCTCATAGTCGTCGGACGTCATCGCCCCCGTCGCCGACTCCTGCTCAATGTGGCAGTGGCTCTCAATCGCGCCGGGCAATACCAGCCGGTCCGTGGCATCCAGCGTCGTGCGCCCATCGGGCAGCCCACGGGCAATCGCGGTCACAACACCGCCCGACACCCCCACATCCGCCGCGAATGTATCGGAGGCGGTCGCAACAGTCCCGCCGCGAATGACAAGATCAAAATCCATCAGCCGCCCGTCTCAGCTGGCGTCACGGTCTTCCAGTCCGGAATCGCAAACTCATAAGGCTCGCTGAGCGAGGCATAATTGGCCGCATAAAGCCGCGCCACCGGATCCCAATGCGGTACCAACAAGCGCAGCGTCTCAGAATCAAACAGCCCATCGCGCGCCACGAGCCCCTGCACCTCGCCCATCAAAAGGTGCCGCTCATCGGTCACCTTCTTGATTTCATACAGCGTGCACTCCAGCGCCACCGGCGCATCGGCAAGCCGCGGCGCCGGCACATGAATTCCGTCGGCAAGCTTCAGCCCCGTCGCCGCCGGCTCGCTGGTCTCAGCCGGAAACGCCGCCGCCGTATCCACCATCACCTTGGCAAGCGCAGTATCGGCAAGATTAATCGTAAACGACTTCGTCGCCTCAGCATTCACCAGCGTGTCCTTGTACGACCCGTCCGCCTTGCGGTTGAGCCCCACAATCGCAATCGCCGGCTCCTCGGAAAACACGTTGAAAAAGCTGTACGGCGCCGCATTCACAACGCCGTCCGCGCTCACCGACGTAATCCAAGCCACCGGCCGCGGGATTACCGACGCGCAGAGCAGCTTGTACTTCTCAGCCACCGAAAGATCAGCAAAGTTGAACGACGCACTCATTCTTCGTCTCCAGGCACGATCGCCCCCGTGCGCTCGGTAATCAGCCCATAGTGCTCGATGCGGCGGTGCTTGGCGAAGTTAAACACCGTCTCTTTGCCAAACCGCGTCGCATCCAAATCGCAGGTGTGCACGATCAGCTCATCCTCTTCGGTCACGCTCTCGGCGACAATCTTGCCATTGGGCGCCACAATCGCGCTGCACCCAAACAGCGGGTGGTCGTCCTCCACCCCAGCCTTCGCCACCGCGACCACCCAAGTCGCGTTCTGATAGGCCCCGGCCTGCAGCGACAGGCGGTGGTGAAACACCCTGTCTTCCTCAGGCTCGTTGCTGCTGCGCGCGTTGGTCGAGGGCGTGTTAAAGCCCAGCGTCACCATCTCCACGCCCTGCAAACCCATCACCCGATAGGTCTCCGGCCAGCGACGGTCGTTGCAAATGCACATCCCCATCACGCCGCCCAAGACGTTAAACACCGGAAAGCCAAGATCCCCTGGCAGAAAATAGCGCTTCTCCAGATGCTGAAACGCAATATCATCCTCGTACTCAGCATGACCCGGCAAATGGATCTTGCGATACTTGCCAACAATCGCCCCAGTCTTATCGGTGAGGATCGAGGTATTGTAATGCTGACCGTCCGGCGTCAGCTCAGCATAGCCAAATGAAATGGCAATCCCATGCTTCGCCGCCGCCTCAAACAGCGGCCGCGTGGCAGCGTTCGGCATCTCCCGCTCGAAATACTGATCCACATCCGCCTGATCTTCCATGTACCAGCGCGGAAAAAAGGTGGTCAGCGCAAGCTCCGGAAAGACCACGAAATCGCAGCCTTTCTCCGCGGCCTCCTCCAGCAACACGATCATCCGCGCCACAACGGCCTGACGGCTATCGGCCTTCTGGATCGGACCAAGCTGGGCAGCACCTACGGTAACATTGCGCATCACGCCTCCATTGTCTCAGCGCCAGCAGAGCCCAAGCGAACGCGCGGGCAGGCGAGCCTTTCTCAGACGAAAGGCGCAGGTCGATTGCGTCCGACCCGACGAGGGCACCCCCTTATCGCCGGGGCGCATTCAGCCACGCCCTTACGGCTAGCGTGGCCTAATCCAACGGCGCTGTCGTCTGCTCTCCCACGAACGTTCCGGTCGCACCATAGTCCGTACCGAAAACGCTGAACGAACCAATCGTCCCCTGATGGTTATTCTCAGGACCGCGCACAAAAGAACCGCTCACGCCACCGGTCAAACCTGATCCCGAAAGAGTTCCGGTGTACCGGTTTCCGTTCGCTGAGAACGCCTCGTTCACCGAGCCACCGAAAGTCCGACCGTCAAAATCGAACGATGTCGTCCCCGTGCGGTCCCCAAAGTTGTAATCGAGCGTGAAATCGCCGGCGGCAACGTATTGTCTTGTTTGACCGCCTTCCGTTCTCGCCACGTTGCCGACAACGTGCCCCTCATAATAGGCGCTCCCAAACGTCGGCAGCTCGTTCTCGGGTGTTTGATGGCCCGCCGCCCAGGTGCCCAGGTGGACCACGTCGCGGCGGACGTTTCCGTCATCATCGACCGTGTCGGCCTGTGTACCCCACCAACCCCACTCCAAAAACTCGCAAGTGCAAGGGGTGACACCGGCATCGGTGAAGAGCTGCTCCTGCGGCACCAATGTCGATGCCACAACGTAAGTCCCAGGGTTCACCCCTGACACTTGCTGATTGATCTCACTCTCCTCGCCATCAAGCTCAACCGACAGCGGCGAAACCGTGTTTTCAATGGCGGCATACCGATCGTCATCGATATAGGTTTCGGTCACAGTGCTCCCGACCGTGGTGGAACCATCCTCCTGTTGAAGTCCGAATGGCACGGTCAGCGAGCTGAGATCAGACTTGTCCAGAGTGTCCTGCACATTGATGACACCACCCACCGCCGATTGTGCGACCAGCGTCTGCAGCTGAAAGTCACTCTCGCGCTGGGACCGGAACGGCGCGACGCTCCCGTCCGAGTTCTCGATCATCCCCGCCGCGTAACCCTCAAAATCACCGGTGACGCGGTCAAACGCCGTCAACGGTGTCCGCGAGGCGAGCGTTGCAACGTTGATGTTTGAGCTTGCCGTCTGCGCCGCCGTCAGCGGGCCGCCATTGATTTGATCGTCAAAGAACTCTTCAAACTCGGATTCCCGCGTGAGATCAAAGTTATCGATGCCCGACCCCAGAATAAAGGTCTCGCCGTTTTCGCCATAGATCAAAAACGGATCGCCGTCGGGTAGCACATCAACCGCGCCAATCGGCCCTTCCATGCTCACCGCCGTCTGTATCGACGACAGCCGATAAGTCCCGCGCCGGCTGCCGATGTAGGCGAGGCCAGCTCCATCGCCCTCACCCGTGACGGTCTCGGTGATCAAACCAAGGTTTAGCGACAGCACCGAGCGCTGATCAGGGCCGTTACCATCAATCAGCAAGGCCGCCTGCAGCCCCGAAGGAGCCTGGTCGTCGGTGCTGGCAATCAGCAAGTCGGTAGTCGCCGCGCGCTGCAGCGCACTTCCAAACGCATTGGCGATTACGGGATTGAGCAGTGGAATCTCAGTCGGCACGCCGTCAGCCGTCCGGTTAGGGTTGGCCAATACGTTATAGGTGCGCAACTCAGTCTGCCGACCATCCCCGAAGAAGAGACTGTTGCTCGTTGCCGTCTGCGCTAGGCCTGTGAACACGATCGGCGACAAGAAAGTGTCGGTCTCGTTGTTTTGAAAGTAGTACGCGGCAAAATCATCGCCGTTACGCACGTAGACACCTTGAATAGGCGTGATCGTACCCTCTGGCGACGCAGCTATCCTGTCGATGCCCTCGGTATCCACGGTAAAGTCGAATTGTCCCGTATCCTCCGTGAAGGGGAACAACAGCCCGGTGATGGTGAGGATGCCGGTGCGATTGCCATTCGCATCGGTGACGAACTGTGCAGGCTGCGTCTCCGAAAGCCGGCGCGAAATCCCCTGAGCCGCCGGATCCGTCACCACGTCACCGCGCGCGGTCTCAAACGTATCAGGCGTAAATCTGGACCTCAGCCGAAGCGGGAAATCGTCAATATTCGGGCCATTGTCACCACCATTGTCCGGCGGAACAACGGGCTCTCCATCGGGCGTCAAGCCGTTACCAGGCCGGATCTCGGTGCCAAAAACAACATCGGTATCACTGGCATCAACGATGTTGTCGATCTGATTGATGATCCCGAGTTCTTCATCAACGCTCATCCGAGTATTGACCAGCTCCGGCCGAGGGCGCGGCAGCACGAAAATCGGAGCCCGTTGGGAGTTAATCGCCGGAACACCACTCGCGACTACTTCCGCGCTCGTCGGAATGTTATCCGAACCGCCGCTCTGATCGCTCGCCCCGGTCAAGCGCTGTTGCACCGAATTGGTGTTTAGCAACGCCGTGGGAATGATCAGCACAGCCCCATCGATCACGACAACCGAATAATTCTGCCGATGAACGCGCTGAACACCGGCCGGCGTTTGAAACACCAGCTCGTCGCCGAAAATCAGCGAGGCTACAAAGTCCGGCTGACGCCCATCCGACAACGGCGGCGGCGACAGGTCGATGTCGACGATCCCGCCGCGCACGCCCAGCGTCCCAAAGCGCGTTTTAAAGCTGACCTGACCACGCTGCTTGGACAGCTTGCCGCCAACAAAGCGCAGGCTCCCCGCAGCCACCTCCGACACCAGCGAGCCCGCCCCAGCCGCTGGATCAAACACAAACTCGTCGACAATCACCCGCGAGTTGGAACCGACCGTGAGCGCGGAACCGTCCACAAAGAGCACCTGGACCAACGCCTCTTCAGACGTGATCACCTGATCCTGGAACAGGATCGGATCGTTGATCACCAGCGAGCGTACCCGCTGAGAACGCTCCACTTCCGACGTCTGGTTGACCGCGGTCGTCCGACCAACATTCGTCTGCGCCACCGCCGACGATCCCGTCGCCAAAGCAATCAGTGCAGTCGAGGCCAAGAGTGCGGATGCAATTGTGACCTTGGTCATGATCAAAATCTCCGCTCCAAGCCGGCCGACACGGTAAAGTTAGAAAATTCACGTGTGTCGTAGTTGGAATATTGCTGCCGAAATTGGCTCGCCACGAACGCCGACAGTTGCTTGGGCAACGGTGCCTTGATTGTACCGCCAACAAAATAGACATTATCTTCCTGGCTGGAATTGGCGTTGATTGCAGGGTCCGGCCCATCAAAGTCGCGCAAAAGACCGCCGAAGTTGACACTGAACCGCCAGGGCTGATCGTCGGTGAAGATGCCCATGCGTGGCCCAAACAGCGCGTACGACGCAAACCCGCTCAGCCCGAACTGCTTATAGCTGCGAAAGTTATCGCGCGCATCCACAATGGCCGATGACCAGCCCACGCCCACAAGGAGCTGCGGATTGATCGTGTAAGACGCCCTGGAGCGCGACTGGAAGCGAACGCCTGTCGCACCACGGATTGTGGGATAGTTGGGCGTGTTGGAATAGTTCACCGCGCTCAGCTCATAGCGGCTCTCAAACGCCAACCTGGGAAGCGGTTGGCCCCGCAGCCGCGCACCAATCCCAAAGTCGTTGGAGTAGTAATCGTTGCCGAGCGCCACGATGCCACCGCTCGCAAACAGCCCGGCAAACGCGTTGTCGAGACCGAACCGCGCCAGCTGAAACGTCGGACCAACGGCTACACCAGCATAGTTGTAATTCAGCCGGCTCTGATCGACGTACGTGGTATTGAAACTTGTAAAGTTAGCCTCAATGTAGTCGCCTTGACTGTAAAGATCGTATGTCGCCGTTAAGTCCACCAAGCCAAAGGTATTAAAGTCCGACGACGCACGCGCATCATCGTTGACGTTAAAGCTCACATTATTGAGAATGACTTGCCCGCGTTGGATCCCGCTATTCGGGTTAGTCTGAAACTGCATCCCGGCGGACGCAAAACCGCTGACAGCAAACCGCTGGCCTTGGCGGTCAATGCCAGCCTCGTAGGCGTTGAGGCGCGCGCGAACTTCCGGCGGCAGATCCTGCGCAGCAACCGATTCAGCGTAAAGCCGCGCCTTCTCAATCGCGCCGATCCGGTAGTACAATGCCACCAACTCAAGCTTCACCCGCGCCAAGTTCGGCGCAAAGATGAGCATCCGCTCCAGCGTCGAAATCGCCGCTTCAAAGTCGCCCAACTGGGTGGACACCAGCGCGTACTCAAACGCGATATCCAGGTTCGTCGGATCGTTCAGGGTCGCAACCAGGAGCTGGCTTTGCCGAGCCTGCAACGCAGCTTCCGCGGTCGTGATTTGAGCATTCGCAGTCCCGACCTTCGCGCCGAGAAACGCCAGCACGACCAACATCAGGACAAAGCGAACCATGCACTACACCCGCGAAATTATGTTGCGGTGATACCATCCGGTCGTGCGCGACAGCCACTCTCGCGTGCCGCCTCAGCCGCTTTGCCGGGGAAAACCCGATCCACTTGTGCTTGATTAGCAACAGGCGAATTGACAGAGCCGAATCGAGAAAGCGCGCGGAGAACTTCCGCGCCCATCACCGCCCAAAGCCCATCGACGGAACGCAGTCACCGGCGTATCGCAAAGCGATAGCAGCACCGGACCCTTCCCACCATGACGCGCATCACCCTCCTGAACGGCCCAAATCTCAACCTCTTAGGCAAGCGCCAACCAGACGTGTACGGCCACGAAACCCTTGAGGACGCTGTCGCGATGGCAAAGGACGTGCTCGAGCCAGGGTTTGAGTTGGTCGCCCATCAGTCGAACTCAGAAGGTACGCTGGTCGATTTCATTCAAAACGCCCGCGAGACATCTAGCGCTATCATCATCAATCCCGGCGCCTACAGCCACACATCAATCGCCATTCTCGACGCGCTCAACGCATTCGAAGGCCCGGTCGTCGAGGTCCACATCAGCCAAATCCACAAACGCGAGAGCTTCCGGCACCACTCCTTCGTCTCACACCGCGCGGACGGGGTCATCGCAGGCTTAGGCCTTGAGGGGTACCGAGCTGCGGTCCGCTACATCTGCGCTGTGCTCAAGTGAGGCACGCGTGGGGCGCACAGGAGACAGTCTTTTCACGGTCTTCAGAAATTTGTGAAATTGATGTATATCAATAGTACAGCGCGGAGTGAACCGCGCCGGAGCTGACCATGAAAACCCCAAAGGACATCCCCGAAGCTTGCGCCAACTGCGGCATCCGTAACCGAGGCGTCTGCGCACATCTCTACGCTGAGGAACTTTCAAAACTGGATTCGCTCTCGCGGCGCCGCCGCTACCGTCCCGGCGAAACCATCGTGATGGAAGGCAGCCGAGGTGTCGTCGGCAACGTGATCGATGGAACGCTGGTTGAGCGTAAAACCATGGCCGACGGACGCGAACAGATCGTGTCGCTGCTGTTCAGCGCAGACTTTCTTGGAACGCCCCTCAGCAATCAGGCTGACGCCACAGTCGACGCCGTCAGCGATGTGATGCTGTGCACCTTCGACCGCGACCAGTTCGAGGCCGCCGCCGCGGACTTGCCGGGCCTGTCCGCCGCCGTCCACGAACAGGCGCGGGCTGAGTTGGCGCTCGCCCGCGAATGGATGCTGCTGCTGGGGCAAAAACGCGCCATCGAGCGCATCGCAACCTTCCTGCTGCGCCTCGTCAACCGCCGTCTGAACGTCACATGCCTGCACAATTTCGACGATCTCATGGACGACGCGCAGACGTTGATGATACCCATCTCGCGCCGCCAAATCGCCGACTTCCTCGGCCTCACCACCGAGACTGTGAGCCGCAAATTTGGCGAACTGCGGGACTTGGGCGTCATCGACATCGCCGATGCACGCCACATCACAGTGCACAGCCTACCCCGCCTGCGCGCCGCAGCCGGCTTCGTCGACGAGCTCGCCTAAGCCTCGTCCCGCTCATTGGCGCGCTCTGCCCGCGACGTGCTGCTGCACGCCGTCCCATAACCGGATGGTAATCCCACTGCTTCGTGCGCTGGCGTACAGTGGGCGGGTCGCCAAAACCGCTGGGAGAGTTGTTATGAGCCCGCGCACGCCCACCGCACTCCGACCGACACGCCGCGCCGTGATCGCAGCCGCCGCACCGGTCGCGGCCGCCGCCGTCCTCAGCCCACGCATCGCCGTCGCGGCCGAAACGCCGGGCCAAGAGATGCTCGCCCGCACCACGGCGCTCCTCGCCAAGCTGGAGCCCGCCGGGCGCAGCGCCGCCACCTTCGACTTCGACGGTCGCCGCCGCCGCGCCTGGAACTTTATGCTTGGCTCGCGCAAAGCCCCCGGCGTCGCGTTGGAGGACATGAACGAAGACCAAAAAGTCGCTACCCTCGACCTCCTCCGCAGCGGCCTCGGCGAAGAGGGCTTCTTGAAAGCGGAGCGCATCATGCTCCAGCAAGACATCATGCGCGACGAGTGGGGCAAAGGCTCGCCCGACCGAAACCGCGAGCGCTTCTCCATCCAGATCTTCGGCACCCCCTCCGCCGATGCCCCCTGGGGCTGGCGCTTTGAGGGTCATCACCTCTCAATCACCTTCACACTGGTCGGCACCGAGGTTGTCAGCGTCACCCCAAGCGCCTTCTCCTCCGAGCCCAACCCCGTGCCCTCAGGCCCCCACAAGGGGCTCGTGGTGCTCCAGGAGGAAAACCTCGGCCGCGCCATCTTCGGCGATCTATCGCCCGAAAACCGCCGCCGCGCGCTCATCAGTGAGCGTTCGCTCGGCAACATCACCACAACCGCAGGCCGCGAAGACCGGTTTGGCGAGCGCCAAGGCATCCCCCTCGCGGATCTGCCGGCGAGCCAGGCCGAGGACATCACCCGCCTCATCGATGTCTTCGCGTCCGACAACTACGTCCCCGCGCTGCGCACCCGCGAAGCCGACCGCGCCCGTTCCGGCGATCTCATGTCCGCTCGCTTCGGTTGGGCCGGCGATGATCGCGGCGAAGGCTCGATCTATTACCGCATCCACGGCGACACATTCGTGATCGAGTTCGCCACCCTACGCGGCCAACCGCTCCACCACCACGCAGTGCGCCACGACCTGGAGCGCAACTTCGGCAACCACCGCAACCTCTAGGCAACGCCCCAAGCGTGGCGTGCGCGTCTACCGCGAACACGCCACGCAGGTGGGAATGGCCGGATCAAGCTCCAGCCGCTTGGGCGCAATCTCCTCGCCGCACATCACGCAGTCGCCATAGCTGCCATCGTCCAGCCGCCGCAGCGCGGCCTCGATCCGCGTGCGCGCCATCTGCCGCCGCCGCGCCTGCGCGTCCGCCATCGCCTTTTGCTGCATTGCGTCCATCCGGCTGAGCCGCCCGACGCTTTGCTGATCAAGTTCAACCGGCGCACGCATCCCCGCCGTCTCGCCGTCGGCGGCATCGAGCTCGTCCCGTTCCGCCAAAAGGCGGCGCCGCACCGCAGCGTCGTCCACCCGCCGCGGCCCTACGCGGCTGCGCGGCTGGCGGCCCACTCCAGCGCATCGGCCAAACGGTCATCGCCCCAAAACAGCTCACCATCGGCGCAAATGAAGGCCGGCGCGCCAAACACGCCCTGCCCCCGCGCCTCACTCACCGCCGACCGCAGCGCTTCTTTAACCTCAGCCGTACCAATCCGCTCCTTAATCAGCGCCGGATCATGGCCCGCAGCCGCCACCGCCTCCGCCAGCACAGCCGGATCATTGATATCGCGGCCCTCGCCGAAGCCACGCTCAAATATCGCACGGCTGAGCCCCGGCCGCTCAGTATCGCTCACCGCCAGCGCAGCCCGCGCGGCATTGATGGAGCGCATGGGAAAATCAGGCGGCATCTTGAACGGCAAACCTCGTCCCTCCGCCCGCCGCGCCAAATCACGCCACATGTAGCGGGCCTTCGCCGGATCGATGATGTTGGGCGAGGTCTTGAACCCAGCTTCGGCAAAAATCGGCCCCAAAATCAGCGGTCGCCACAATACGTCAACCCCGCACCGCGCCGCCTCATCCTCAATGCGCAAGGCAGCGAGGTACGAGTAAGTCGAGGTAAAATCATACCAAAACGTCAGCATCGGCTTCTCTCACAACAGGCGGTCACCGGGGTCATACCAACGGTGACCGCGCCATCGCCGTCAATCAACGCCCACCGACACGTTCAAAAGCTCCACCAGCGCGGCAGGATCATTTTCCGCTGCCAGCGCCTGAACCTGCTCAGCCCCCACAGGCTCGGTCGGCTCAGCGCTCCCACGAATGGTACCCCCATTCTGCAAAAACTCAGTCACCGCCGAACTCGCCTCATTGGCCAAGTCGTTCAGCCCCACCGATGCAAGCCCACCGGCCACCGCAAACGTCGCCATCGACTGCAGGCCCTCCTCAGAGGTCGACATCATCGCCGACGCCAACGCCAGCCCACGCGCGCGAAGCCCGTTGTCGGTCAACGCCACGCCAAAGCCACTCAGCGTCGCGCCCGCAAACCCGTCGGCCAACGCATCAGGATCTTCGGTATTCATCAGCGCAGCAAACGCCCTTGCCACGTCCACATTGCTGACGGCAACGGACATATCGAGGCTCGCGCCATCCTCCACCGACAGGCGCATGCTTTCGACCGCCATGGTTTTGGCTTCACCATTCACCTGCAGCCGAAACTCCACCGACGATGTCGCATCCAACAGGTCCAGCGCCGCCAAAATGCCCGTCACCTCAGGCGGGAAGTTGCCCGTCTCAATACGGATTCCCTCCACCGTCGCCTCAGCCCTCAACTGCGTTTCAGGATCGCCCTCATTGGTGGCAAGAACCGCGGCCACGTCGGCAAACCGCGCACCGGCAACAGAGACCTCAACGTCGCTCCACGAAATCTCGTCGGCGTAGCTCACCGCCGTCAGCGAGCTCGAGCCCCCCATGTCGCCTGGAGACAGCCGCACATCGCTCATACGAAACGGACCGCCGCTAAACACGATCGGCGTCATGTCGCTCTTCGTCGTCGCAATGCTGATCTCGTCCGCAATTAGAACACCGTCTTCCACAGCGCCGTTGCGGATCACAACGTCGGAGTAGTCGTTTCGGATCTGGCCAGCGATCTCAAACGGCACATCAGTATCGCCCTCCGTCGCGGGAACATCGATCTCCGACGACATGCTGGAGATGGTAACGGTTCCGCCGCTCTCGCTGACCATGCCCACGTCGAGCACACGCCCGCGCTCGCTCTCGTGCGCGGCGATGAATGCGTCGGCAACGGGATTGCCGGTCGGCTCAACTGCCAGCGCGCTGCCGGCAATCACAAGCCCTGCTCCTAACGCCGGCAGTGCAGCGCCCCACCGCGCTGCCCAGATCAAATCAGCCATGTTAACCCATACTCCGGTGGTCGCGGCATTTCGCCGTTAACCACGCCCTTACAGGATCGAGACTGCCGCCAACAAGGCTTCGCGCGATTTAGCCAACGCGCCCTGCGCACCCACCACCGCCGCGTGGAACCATGTGCACAACCTTAAATCCACCGGCCTTCAGGTCCCGCAAAAAGCCGGGCAGCATCGAGGCAGTACGGCCGTGGATGTCGTGAAACAGCACCACACCGCGCCCCTTGCGCCGCAGCCGCCCCATCGTGCGCTGCCGCACCACCGCACCCGACGATCGCTTATAGTCCGCTGAATCAATGTCGACATCAACGACAACCGTCCCCCGCTCGGCGAGCGCTTTGCGCAGCGCCGAGGTGTGCGCCAAATACGGAAAACGGAAAAACGGCGCCGCTTGCGCGCCCGAGCCAGACAGCGCCCGCGCAATCGCCCGCTCGCCCTTGGCAATCTCAGCCATCGCATCGTCAAAGCGCATCTTCGAAAGCCACGCGTGCCGGTCGGTGTGGTGCCCAATCGTATGCCCGCGCCGCGCCACCTCCTGCAGGAGCTTCGGGTACGTCCGCGCCATCCGGCCCACTGGGAAAAAGGTCGCCCGCACCCCGGCATCACTCAGCGCCGCCAAAACCCGCGGCGTCGTCGCAGGCCGCGGTCCGTCATCGAACGTCAAAACAACCTCGCCTTTGCGAAGGTTTATGTCAGAGATCGATCCCACCTCAACGGTCCGCCCAGCCAGGCCGCCAACGGGCTGGTGAGCCGGCCCGCAGCGCCCCACGGCCGGCGGCGTCCTGCCGATCACCGCCACCGACGTGTTGGCCGAAGTCGCCGTCGACCCCACCGGCGTTTGGCGAACCGGGCCTGCCGCCACCGGCATGACCCGAGCTGAGTTCGGCGCGATGATCGTGGGGCCACCCGACGCAGCGAATGAGACTGTCGTTTGTGCGGGAGGCGACGCCTGGCACCCAGCAATCAACGCCGCACTCGCAGCCAAAACAAACCAACGCATACTCACCCCCGAACACTGCGGAGGTGAGCGTCGGTGAGCCGCGTTAATCAGCCGTTATGGTTAACCGCATCAGCGCAATTTTATATAACGGACCCGTTGAAGGCCCGCCCCGTATGCGTGGCAGCAGGTTAGTAAACCCGCTTTGCTGGCTTGATGTACTCGATCTCATTGGACATCGTGTACGAGTGAACCGGCCGGTCCTCGATGCGAACCTTGAAGCCATCATCCAGGAACGCCAGCGTGTGGATCATCCAGTTCTCATCGTCCCGCTCCGGATAGTCTTCGCGGGCGTGCGCCCCGCGGCTCTCAGTCCGGTTGAGCGCTGAATCCATGGTCACAACCGCCTGACCGATCAGGTTGTCGAACTCCATGGTTTCCATGAGATCCGTGTTCCAAATCATGGTCTTGTCGACCACTTTGATGTCGCCAAGCCCCTGCGCCACATCGTGGATCAGCGTGTGGCCCTCTTCCAAAATCTCGCCCGTGCGGAACACAGCGCAGTTGTTTTGCATGGTGCGCTGCATGTTATCGCGCAGCTCCGCCGTCAACGTGCCGCCATCGGCGTGGCGGAAGTGGTCGAGCCGCGACAGCGCTGTATCGTCCGCGCTCTTGGGCGTCGGCGGAAGGTTTTCGCCTGGCGTCACCGTCTCAGCGCACCGCAGCGCAGCGGCACGGCCAAACACCACCAAATCAATCAGCGAGTTAGAGCCAAGCCGGTTTGCCCCGTGCACCGACACGCACGCCGCCTCACCAATCGCGAGCAGCCCAGGCACCACAGTGTCGGGATCTCCGTTCACTTTGGTTAGCACCTCGCCGTGAAAGTTTGTCGGGATGCCGCCCATATTGTAGTGCACGGTCGGCAACACGGGGATCGGCTCCTTGGTGACGTCAACGCCGGCAAACACCCGCGCACTCTCCGAAATCCCCGGTAGCCGCTCATGCAAAAGCTCCGGCGAGAGGTGCTCCAAGTGCAGGTGGATGTGATCACTCATCTTACCCACACCGCGCCCGTCGCGGATCTCCATGGTCATGGAGCGGGACACCACATCGCGCGACGCCAAATCCTTCGCCGACGGCGCATAGCGTTCCATAAAGCGCTCACCGTCGGAATTGGTCAGATACCCGCCCTCACCGCGCGAGCCCTCCGTGATGAGGCAGCCAGCGCCATAAATCCCGGTCGGGTGGAACTGCACGAACTCCATGTCCTGCAGCGGTAGGCCGGCGCGCAGGACCATCGCATTCCCATCACCCGTACACGTGTGCGCCGACGTGCACGAGAAGTACGCACGGCCATACCCGCCCGTCGCCAGGATTGTCTTTTGCCCGCGGAACCTATGGATCGTGCCATCGTCCATGCACATGGCAATCACGCCACGGCACTCGCCCTCGTCCATCAACAGGTCGATGGCAAAATACTCGATGAAGAACTCGGCCGCATGGCGCAGCGACTGACCGTAAAGCGTGTGCAAGATAGCGTGGCCCGTCCGGTCAGCGGCAGCGCATGTGCGCAGCGCTTGGCTCTTGCCGTAGTGCGTCGTCATCCCGCCGAACGGACGCTGATAAATCTTGCCCTCTTCGGTGCGCGAGAATGGCACGCCCCAGTGCTCAAGCTCGTAAACAGCCTCCGGAGCGTTGCGCACCAAATATTCAATAGCGTCCTGGTCGCCCAGCCAGTCCGACCCCTTCACGGTGTCGTACATGTGAAAGCGCCAGTCATCTTCGCCCATGTTGCCAAGCGCGGCGGAAATCCCGCCCTGCGCCGCAACCGTATGCGAGCGCGTCGGAAACACTTTCGTGATGCAAGCGGTGCGCAATCCTGCCTCGGCACAGCCCACAACGGCCCTCAGCCCCGCGCCGCCGGCGCCCACAACAACCACATCATATTCGTGGTCAATGACGTCGTAGGCCGGGGTGCCGTTGGCGTGCCCGTTGGTGCCATTGCTAGCCATAAGTCACAGTCCTTCGCGAAACTGGGCCGACGCCTCGCCACACCGCCCCTTCGAACATTTCTAGACTAAGGCGCCGAGCACCGAATTGGAAGCGAGCGCTTCGTCACGCCCACCGGCAGCCGCAGCCCGTCACAAGCGACCAGCGCTATCCTCCATCGTCCCATCGGAAGAGCGTCATGCCAATCAGCCTCGGCCAGTCCTGCAACGCGCTGCTCTCGCTTATATCGCCGCCGCAACAGGGAACGCTTTCGTGAAGCGGCTAACCGGAGCCGAGGACCAGTCCTTGCAGCATTATCCGGCCAATGGAAAACAACGACACAGCCATCACGGCGAGCGCGAAAAAAGCATTTCCCAACAACAACAGCATCTTCGCGATTTCCGCGTGCACGTAGTCCTCAATCACCACTTGCACGCCAAGCTTCATGTGAATGCACACACTAATTATCGCGAGTGCCAGAGGGACAGCTACAAACGGGCTCCCCACAAAGGCGACCGCATCGGGGTAGCTCTTCCCGCTCAGCGCAATCGCCACGACGACCAACACTAAGATCAGCACAAAGTTCGCAATCGCTGTCACGCGCTGCTGAATGAAATGCTCCGTGCCGGACCGCGCCGACCCCAGCCCACGAATGGTTTTGAGCGCCGTGCGTTGACCGCGATGCCCGGTCCCGTCGAGCTCCACTGGCTTGCGAACCATGCCCCGCTCCCGACGCTAAACGGCTTCTAAAACAACGATCACCACCCACAGGATGATCGTCAAACTCACAGACCCAATGGCCGTCAGCCACGACAGCTGATAGCGCACGTCGCCAAACGCGTGCCCCAGGTCCCAAATAGCATGGCGCACACCGCCCAACATGTGGTGCAGCAGCGACCAAGTGAACGTCACCAAGACGATGCGCCCGAGCCACGACCCGTACACAGCCGAGGCGAGCGCATACGTGTCCTGGCCCATCGCCAGCGCAGTGATGTAGCCCACCACCAGCACGAGCCCCGCAATGTTCATCATGCCCGTGATTCGGTGCATGATGGACATCACCATCGTCACAATCGGTCGATAAACCGACAGATGCGGAGAAAGGGGTCTTGGCCGGCGGCCGGCGGGGCCGCCTTCGGTGGTCGCGCTCAAACTACGCCTCCCAACAGTCTAGAATAGTTCTATAACCGCTTTCGAAATCGCTTGCCAGTGCACCTTTCGACGCCACACGGTTTAAAACCGTACCCCATTTCGCGCCGGTAATCAGCCGAGCGAAATACCGTGTTCTTTCGCGAGAGCCTGCAAGTCAGCCCGTGGCCGCGCGCCAAGATGGGAAATCACCTCCGACGCTGCCACAGCGCCAAGGCGCGCACTCTCCGCCGGCGACATCCCCCGCGCCACACCCAGAAGGTAGCCGCCGGCAAACAGATCGCCCGCACCGGTCAGGTCCACTACCTCAGCCGCCACCGCCGGCACATCAACGGCCTCGCCGCGGTGGATCACCCGCGCACCAGCCGCCCCACGGGTCACCACAGCGGTCTCCACCGCAGCGCCAAGCTTCGCGCACGCATCATCAAAGTCGCTCACCTCGTAGAGCGAGGTCACTTCACCCTCATTGGCAAACACGATCGCCACCTGACCGCCGCCAATCCAGTCCATAAAGTCGGCCCGGTGCCGCTCGACACAAAACGCGTCCGACAGCGTCAGCGCCGCCTTCTGCCCCGCCTTCGTCGCGACCTCAGCCGCCATACGAAACGCCGCCTTCGCGGGCTCCGGGTCAAACAAATAACCTTCCAGGAAGGTGATCGCCGACCCCGCAATCATCTCTTCGTCAATGTCGTCGGTCGTCAGCGCATTAGCCGCCCCCAACGACGTATTCATGGTGCGCTCGCCATCAGGCGTCACAAGGATCACCGAGGTGCCGGTCGGCGCAGCGCCCACCAGCCGCGGCGTGCGGAACGTGACGCCCACCCGCGTCATGTCCTCCACATAGGCATCGCCAAATTCATCGTCGGCCACTTTGCCGATAAACGCGGCCCGGCCACCCAGCACCGCCACGCCCGTCACGCTGTTGCCCGCCGAGCCGCCCGAAATGCGCGTTGCCGCCATCAGCAGCGAGTCGGCCTTTTTGGCCTCCGCATCGTCCACCAGCCGCATCGACCCCTTCACCATCCCAGCGCCCTCAAGCGCCTCGTCGGTCGTGGTCCCCAAAATGTCGAAAATCGCGTTCCCGATGCCGAGAACGTCGTAGCTGGCTGCTGTCATGAAAATCAGTCCCACAGGCCGCAGGCGCACGCCCCGTGCGCCCCCGCTACCCCATCACGGCGCTGGTGGCACATCGGCAGATCAGGAGGCTCCGCGGCAAAACCAGCTGGAGGACGCCCCATGCCAAACTTCGCCACCCTCAAAGCCACCCAAGACCCCGCCAACCCTGCCATCGCCCGCATCACCTTCACACGGCCCGACAAGTACAACGCCATCAACCACGACACCCCGCGCGACATCCGCGCTGCCGTGGAGTGGGCCGAGGCGCAAGACGCTGTCCACGTCATCA